>NZ_JAVVES010000063.1:0-14294 GCF_032250955.1 Sulfuriflexus sp.
TCACCTTGGCGGACTGGATCTTTATCCTGATGGTGTTATACGGTAAATCTTACCCACCACATCTGGGGAAGAGCCAAATATTAAGGTATTTGTGCTGTTATTCCGAAAGATTCAGCAAACAATCTTTTCGATAATGGGCCACTGCCTTACGGTGTAGGAGTTAATAGTCCCGTGCATGCAAATATATTGTTTGAAAATGATGATCATATGGTTCTCACCTTTACTGATCTGGTCAAAGGTGAAGGCATTCAATCCAATCAGATGGTGATTATCCATGAAGGCCACTCCGCGATCTTTGATCCCGGTGGCGACCTGACCTATATGCCGTTGAGTATGGCCATAACCAAATATGTGAAAGTCAAGGATATCGAATATGTCATCGCTACTCATCAGGATCCGGATATTGTGTCGTCTTTGGATAAGTGGTTAATATACAGCGAGGCAAAAATCGTTATCTCCCAGCTTTGGGAACGCTTTATCCCGCACCTGATACCTGGCTATATGAAAGAGAAGGCTGAGGGTCGCATGATAGCCATCCCCGATCAGGGCATGAATATCCCCATGGGGCATTCCATAATCAAGGCTATCCCCGCCCACTTTTTGCATTCAGTGGGCAACTTTCATTTCTATGATCCCATTAGCAAGATTCTTTTCTCGGGTGACGTGGGCGCCTCACTGGTGGATTCGGAGCCCGAACAGCCGGTGCGGGATTTTGAAAAACACGTGAAAAAAATGCTGGGCTTTCACCAACGTTATATGGTGTCAAACAAAGTCTGCCGACTATGGGTAAATATGATACGTGAAATGGATGTGGAAATGATCGTTCCCCAACATGGCCGTCCCTTCAAGGGCAATGAGATGGTCGATAGGTTCCTGGACTGGTTTGAAACCCTGGAGTGCGGCATTGACCGTGTCAACCAACAATATTATACGGCGCCATAAGGAATAAGCACCTTCCAAACAACAGCGACAGGGGCATATAGGAGCATTTATATGCCCTTTTTATTGACACAAATTTTTGAAAATAAAGTCAGTCCGAACCTATGATTTATATGACCCTATGGTTCACAAGTTGCACCAGTAACTTGAATCCGCGTTTTTTTATTTTTATGTTATGGAGAATTAATGAAATTCTATCGGGCGGCTATTCGTCATTCGAGTAGCATCGAAATCTGACTCAACACGACCTGTGCAGGTTCTCGAATGAGTGTTGCTCCTCACCATATACTGTTCATTAAGAAATGCAGCCGGGGCCTTCGGAACCTTATCGGCCGAGTTCACGGTTTGACCGAACGGCCTGGAGTGCTCGTCGGAAACAGGTTTCGATAGTATCAAAATGCCGCTACCCGTTCTTGCACAGTCTCGTTCTGGCGTACCAGTTCAAACACAGTATTGACCAGTAAACAGCTGCGCCTGGCTTAATGAAAGAAAAGGGCACTGAAATACCAGGGGGGCATGATAGCCGGTATCTTTCCGTATAACGTCTTCTCATCCATCGATTTAACCTGGGGGTCTGTCGGATTCAGGATGAAAGTCCGACAGACCGCAGCAAACCCACTGATAGATTGAGGAAGAGCCTGGTTTCTTTTTAGACGGTTAAGACTGGTCCCGGGATTATGAAACGTTATGCCATCTACCTCATGGTAGCCCTGTTCATCGTGCTGGTTCTCGGCGTGTGGTTCTGGCTGAGCGGGGAAAGGATGCCCACAGGCACAGCACCATCATCTAGCGGCACGACGGGCGACTATCCCCATGGCTCGGCTATTGACTGGGCAGGCGCGCGAACAGGGGCGGCGCCAGAAGCGAGCCCTGTTCGTCTATTTCCATGGAGAGTGGTGTAGCTGGTGTCGCCAGTACCAGGCGGAAACGCTTGAACAACCAGAAACGGTGGCCGCCATCGAGAGAGATTTCGTGCCTGTGTTGGTAAATGTGGATCAGCGCCGTGATCTTTTTACGCGGCTGGGAGGGCGGGGGCTGCCCTTTACCGTGTTGATGGATGCATCGGGCGAACCGCTGGCACGTTTTACCGGCCATGTGAGCCCGGCGGACCTTCAGGCGTTACTGGCAGAGACGGCCACGCAAATCACCACCGCCGCTGCCGTGCCGAGAGGGCTGGAAGGGTTACTGGATGCGGACCCGGAACAGTTTCTGGCATTCCTGGAGGAGACCTACAATCCCACGCAGAAGCGTCTCAGCGGTGCCTCGATAGTGGGAACCTTGAGTAAACGGCCGCAGCCCATGACCTATCGGTTACTGCTCTACGAGCCGGAATGGTCGGAGCGCATCCCTGGCATGCTGGATGTTCTGCGGGAGGATTTGTACGATCCGGTGGACGGCGGGTTTTTCTTTTTTTATGACCAGATAATCCCAATCCTGCAACCGGAGTGGAGACGTCCAAGGTACTGGGACTCAATGCCCAGCTCATCTGGTTATTTGCCGATGCCTATGCGCTGTTGGGACGTGAATCAGATGCCCGGGTGATACGCAAGTCGCTTGATTATCTTGAGACCCATCTGTGGGAGGCGGAGCATCGGTCATTCTGGGGCAGCCAATACTCGGATGCCGACTATTATGCGACTCCCCCGGCTGAACGCGTAAAGCGCCCACCGCCCTGGGTGGAACGGGTGCAATATGCTCATGTCAGCGGCCAGGCGATTATTGCCCTGATACGGGCTGCCAAGGCTTTGGAAGAACCTCGCTATCTGCAGTGGGCGGCTATTGCCCTGGCAGGGCTGGATGAAAATCTGGGGCACCCCGATGGGGGCTATTACCATTTCCGTCCGGAAGGCGGTGAAGCGCAACTGGCGGGTTATTTGCCCGCCCAGGTCTGGCCGGCGGCCGCATGGTGGATGTATTACGCAAACAGTGGCGATGAACAAGCAGCGCGGCATGGTGCCCGCTTGCTGGAACATGTCGCAACGTATTATAGCGAGGAGCTGGGAGGTTTTGCCGAGCGTCTGGATCCGGCGCTGGAACCCTGGACCGAGTCGCACACCCACGGCATACTTGCCTGGTTGCTCACGGGACCAGCCCGGTCCTCCGGGGTGCCAGATGATGTTTTGCCCCCGACACGCCGCGCACAATGGATGAAAGAGGCCTTGGGTCAGCTGCAGCTGATCAGCGGCGGTGATCCGGATGATATGGCGCTGGGAATGATGGCCGCCCGCCGCTGGCGAGCGGCGGATGGGGTTCCTTAGCGTGGAGCTGTCAGCAGAAAAAATGAAAAAAGGCGCGCCCGGCTGAGCCACCCCGCAGCATGCATTTATCCCTGAATGGAGGACGGGCTTCGAGAAAGGTTCAGGCGTCCTTTTTTGTCTCTTCCTGATGCTCTACCGGCAGTCCCTCCGCCAGCCACTCCGGGTAGCCGTCTTCCAGGCGCCGCGCCTTGAGACCCTTTTCACGCAGGCGGGCGACCGCGTCGAAGGCCAGCACACAGTGGGGGCCGCGGCAGTAGGCGACGATTTCCTGACCCTTGCCAAGTTCTTCGAGTCGCTGTTCCAGTTCCGATATTGGAATATTGACGGCACCGGGTACATGACCGGCGGCGTATTCCTCGGCGGGGCGTACGTCCAGCACCGTCACCAGCCCGTCGCGGACACGAGACAGTAATTCCGCGCGCGGTATCGGCTCCAGGCTATCCTTGACGGTCAGGTAGGTGTTGACGAGGCGCTCCACATCCGCGACGTGGCGTTCGGCGACAACGCGTAAGGCATCCAGTAACCTAATTACATCGTCGCCGCTCAGGCGGTAATAAACCTTCAGCCCTTGCTTGCGTGTGGCGACCAGACCGGCCTGGCGGAGCTGCTGCAAATGCTGGGAGGTATTGGCCATGGTTAGGCCTGCCACCTTGCTGAGTTCGTCTACGCTGCGTTCGCCCTGGGCAATAAATTCCAGTAATTCCAGACGGTTACCGCTAGCCAGGGCCTTGCCCACGCGGGCGAATTGATTAAAAAGATCGTGTTTGAAATTTGTGGTTGACATTGTCATGGATTCTACTAGTATAGTATTCAACTAATCACTTGATTAATTAAGGCATGTATTCAGTATAGCATGACACTGCAGAGCCGCAACGCGCCTGCGTCAATGAACAACGAGGTGAGAGAATGGACATCAATGAGTTTGTAGCAACCAATGAAGTGGTCATCCGCATGGGGTTCTTTTTCGGCGTTCTCGGGCTCATGGCCTTGTGGGAGTACGTTGCGCCGAGGCGCACCCTGACCGTGTCGAAGACCGTGCGCTGGGCGAATAACCTGGGCCTGGTGTTCTTCAATAGTTTTTTGCTGCGCGTGATTTTCCCGGCCGCGGCCGTGGGCGTGGCGGCCTTCGCCGGCGCCCAGGGCTGGGGGATTTTCAATTATTATGAGATCCCTTTCTGGGTGGCGGTAGTGGTATCCGTGGTGGCCATGGACTTCATCATCTACCTGCAGCATGTCATGGTGCACGCGGTGCCGGCCCTGTGGCGTCTGCATCGTATGCATCACGCCGATCTGGACTTTGATGTCACCACCGGCGCCCGCTTTCATCCCCTCGAGATCATTCTTTCGATGCTGATCAAGTTCGCCACCATCGTTGTGCTCGGTCCGCCGGTCATTGCGGTAGTGATCTTCGAGATAGCGCTCAATGCCACGGCCATGTTTAACCACAGTAATGTACGTATGCCCCTCGGCCTGGACAGGGTGTTACGCTGGTTTGTGGTCACGCCGGACATGCATCGCGTGCATCACTCGGTGGAAGACGACGAGGCCAATAGCAACTTTGGCTTTAGTCTGCCCTGGTGGGATCGCTTGCTGGGCACCTACCACGATCAACCGCGTGCCGGCCATGAAGGCATGACTATCGGCATTCACAAATATCGAACCACCAGACAGGTATCCTGGTTGCCCGGTATGTTGCTGCTACCCTTCATAGGCAAAATCAGTGGCTATACCATCAATCGTCGTCAATGGGGTGATGATAATGAAGGGTAAGTTATTCAGGTATGCCTTGTTGCTCATGGTGATCGTCGGGATCACGCTGGCGGTCATCTACCGTGACCTCTTCGATGCGGCGGCATTGGAACAGTGGGTGGATGAGGCCGGTGCCGCCGGTCCGGTGCTGTTTATGCTCGTCTATGCGCTCGGCACGGTGTTTTTTCTGCCGGGTTCGGTGCTCACCCTGGCGGGCGGCGCGATCTTCGGACCGGTACTGGGAACGTTCTATAACCTGACTGGCGCGACCCTCGGCGCAACACTGGCGTTTCTGATTGCGCGCTACCTGGCCGCCGGCTGGGTGGAACGCAAGACCGGCGGTCGCCTGAAACAACTGAAAGAGGGTGTGGAGGGCGAGGGCTGGCGCTTCGTCGCCTTTGTGCGCCTGGTGCCACTGTTCCCCTTCAACCTGTTGAACTATGCCCTGGGCCTGACGCGTATCAAACTGTCGCATTACATCATTGCCTCGTATCTGTGCATGCTGCCCGGTGCCATTGCCTATACCTATCTCGGTTATGCCGGCCGCGAGGCCGTTGCCGGCGGTGAAGGTCTGATCCAGAAAATCATGCTGGCGCTGGCCTTGCTGGCCGTGGTCGGTTTCCTGCCTGGTCTTATCGGGCGTCTGCGGCGCGGGCCGATGATGACAGTCGAAAGCCTGAAACAAAGACTGGATGACCATGCAGATATTCTGGTGCTCGATGTGCGCAGCACGGACGAGTTTATCGGCGAGCAGGGGCATATCACGAACGCAGTCAATATCCCTCTCGAGGAACTGGCGAGCCGGCTTGACGAACTTTCCGACAGGCTGGAGCACCCGATTGCTATTGTTTGCCGCACCGACCGGCGCTCGGCGAAGGCGGCGTTATTGCTGGCGAAAAAGGGTTTTGCCGATGTGCATGTGGTCAAGGGCGGCATGACTGACTGGAACCGGAAGGCATACCCGGTCGAGTGAATCAGCTCGCCTATGAGAAATACTGGTTATTCACGATAGAGTTATAAGGAGAAGTGCGATGTTACGACGTGTAGTATTTATGTTGGCTATGCTGGTGGCCACATTCGGAACCGGTCCGCTGGTTGCGGCTGAGCTTGAAGTGCAAAAGGTCAGCGATGATGTTTATGCCCTCGTCGGTGCTATCAGCCAGCGTGATGCGGAGAATCTTGGCAACAACGCCACCTTCGGACTGGTGGTGACAAAGGAAGGCGCGGTCTTGATCGATGCCGGCGGCAGCTACAAAGGGGCGCAACAGATCCACCGTGCGATCAAAAGCATTACCGACAAGCCGGTAAAGATTGTTATCAATACGGGTGGACAGGATCACCGCTGGCTGGGTAACGATTATTTCAGGCAGCAGGGCGCGCGCATTATTGCCAGCAAGGCCGCTGTGGCGGATCAGAAAAAACGCGTTAACGATCAGTTGAGCACCCTGGACAGACTGGTAGGTGAGCAAGGCATGGCGAGGACACAACCGGCCTATGCCGATGAAACCTTCGATGCCCGGCATGAACTAACCCTTGGGGGAACACAGTTCCAGTTACACCATCCCGGCATGGCTCATACACCGGGCGATACCTATGTATGGCTGCCGGAGAAGAAGGTCGTGTTCAGTGGGGATATCGTTTATGTGGAGCGGATCCTGTCGGTCAGTTCGGTATCCAAATCAAAAAGCTGGGTCGAGGCCTTCGAGGCCATGGCCGCCCTGCAACCCAAATACGTGGTGCCCGGTCACGGTCACGCCACCGATCTCGAACGGGCACGGGCCGACACATACGATTATCTCGTTACCCTGCGAGAGGGGGCCGCGGCCCTCATAGAGAACGGCATGGGCCTCGAATCGGTAAATATGATCAATCAATCAAAATTCAGTTATCTCCAGTTTTTTGATGATCTCAAGGGACCCAACGCGCACGCTGTCTATCGCGAGATGGAGTGGGAATAAGCCGCGTGAACGAATCGCCGGGCATCAGTAGTGTTTGGCTATATTTCCGGCAAACCGTGCCGTCACGGACAGGTGCGATACACGGGGTGGAGTCATGAAGAGGAAGTCTGTTATATTGCTGACCCTCGCCATTGTGCTGATCGGGTTTCTGGCGTGGAGGTTCATCCGGCCCATGAATATCTTTGTTGTCGATGACCGCTTTGCCTGGCCGATCGATACTTCACAGACGCCGCCTGTGCTGGGCAAGTTGGGCGCTACCGAGTGCGCAGCCTGCCATCAGGACTTTTACGAGGAGTGGCAGACAACGATTCATGCCCAGGCCTGGACCGATCCGTATTTCCAGACGGACTGGCAGTTTGATGACGCGCAACACAGTTGTCGCCTTTGCCATACCCCGCTCGACCGGCAGTTGCCGCGCAAGGTGTTGGGCTATCGCGACAAGGACAAGTGGGACCCCGTCCTTGCGGACAATCCGGGGTTTGATCCGAAACTCCAGCATGAAGGCGTAACCTGTGCCGCCTGTCACTACCGCGAGGGAAAGATCGTCGGTGTCCTCGGCACGCGCGACGCGCCCCATCCGGTGCAGCAACTGCAGGACCCAAACCAGGTCTGCGTGCGTTGCCACGTGGTGGAGGGGGACCGTTGGGATACGTTTTTCCGTTTTCCGCCCTGTGGCACCGTCGCAGAGATCGAAAGCTCCCTGGCGGCGACGCCCGACAAACAGGATATAGCGTATTTGTTGAAACTGATGGAGGAAAACGAAACCGATGTCGGCATTGATGCGGGTAGCGCCCCGGAAACCCTCCGCCAGACGCTGGCGCCAGCCGGTAATAGCGGTGAAATCATAGCCGGCGATACCCGTGCGCTGGGTTGTGTCCAGTGTCATATGCCTATGGTCATGCGACCGCTGGTCGCAGGCGGTGTCGAGCGCATGACGCGGCGGCATCTCTGGCGCGGCGGCCATGATCCTGACATGGTACGAAAAGCCCTGACCATCGAGTTTATCGAGGCAGAACAGATAGAAAATAACCAACGGCGCTTCCGCCTGACCCTGGCCAATACCGGCGCTGCCCACTACGTCCCCACGGGCACACCGGATCGTCACTTGACGGTACACTTGCGCTTGCTGGATGGCCAGGGGCGTGTGCTGGATGAACAGACGCATACGATAAAACGCACGGTCATGTGGCGACCGTTTATTGTTGATCTATGGGACACGCGCCTGCCGCGCTGGCAGCCTCGCCACTATGAACTGATAGTTGCCGACGGCAGCGAAACGGTGAAGGTGGAGGCCGAGGTAAGGTATCACCTGCTTGCCGAGGCACGCCGGCAACGCATCGGTTACGACAACGAGACACCAATAAATTACATGGTCTTTAATAAACAAATCCCGCTGCGTGCGGGTATTCCACATGATATTCAAGGAGCGGGTGATGACTGAGCGAGAGATGGTGATAATCGGTGGTGGTGCCGGCGGACTGGTGGTCGCCAGTGTTGCTGCACAACTGGGCTTGAAGGTCACCCTGATCGAAAAGGAAGACAAGCTCGGTGGTGATTGCCTGCATCATGGTTGCGTGCCCAGCAAGACGCTGATCCATGCCGCCAAGGTGGCGTCGCTGATGCGGCGTGGCAAGGACTACGGCCTGCCGGCAATCGAGCCTGAGGTTGACCTGGGCAAGGTCAATGACCATGTACAAACGGTGATCGATCACATCCAGCAGCATGATGATCCCGAGCGTTTCCGCAGCTATGGTTGTGAGGTGATCTTTGGCGCGGCCAGGTTTACCGATCCGCATACAGTACAGGTCAATGAGCAAGTGATCCGCGGCCGGCGTTTCGTCATTGCCACGGGTTCCAGGCCGTTTATTCCGCCCATCGATGGACTGGAGGAGGCCGGCTATCTCACCAACCTGGATGTGTTTTCCCTGCGCAGTCTGCCACGGCGTCTGGTGGTGCTGGGCGGCGGTCCCATCGGTCTGGAGATGGGTCAGGCCTTTCAACGACTCGGCAGCGAAGTGACGGTGGTGCAACGCGCAGCGCATATCCTGGCGCAGGAAGACCCCGAGATCAGCGGTGCCCTGCAAGACCAGCTGACGGCAGAGGGTATGACGATCCTTACCTCGACCAATGCAGAGCGGGTCAGCCGGGAAGGCGAGCAGCGCATCGTGATGTGCGATGGCAACCGGCAATTGGTCGCCGACACGATACTCGTAGCGGCGGGGCGCAAGCCCAATATCGACAAGCTTGGACTGGACGCCGCCGGTGTGGAGGTCACGCCAACGGGCATCAGCGTGGATCGGCGCATGCGCACCTCGCAAAAGCATATCTATGCCTGTGGTGACGTCTGCGGTCCGTATCCCTTCACGCACATGGCCGAATACCAGGCGGGCATCGTCATCAGTAACGCCGTGTTCCGCTTTCCGAAAAAAACCGATTACCGGGTGGTGCCGTGGGTGACCTACACTGATCCCGAGCTGGCACGCGTGGGTCTGACAGAACAACAGGCGCGGGAGCAGGGCATCGAACCCACGGTGCTGCGTTTTGAATTCAAGGATGTCGATCGGGCACTGACCGAAGTGGAAACCGCGGGTATGACCAAGCTGGTCACCCACAAGGGCAGGATCCTGGGCGCTTCCATCCTCGGACCGCATGCCGGTGAACTCGTCCATGAGATCGTGCTGGCGATGCAAACGCGGATGAAAATAAGTGATATCTCCGCCGCCATTCACGCCTACCCGACGCTGGCGCAGATCCACCGGCGGGCAGTGAATTCCGCCTATACGTCCCGGCTGTTCAGTCCGTTAACCCGGCGACTGGTGCGCTGGCTGCAACGCCTGCCGGGTTAAACGATGCAGATCAACCCGGCAGAGTATGACAACTGGTATCACACCCCCCGCGGCCAATGGATTAGTGCTCAAGAGTTTGCGTTGATGATGAAACTGCTGCGGCCCCCGGTGGGTAGTACTCTGCTGGATGTCGGTTGCGGCAGCGGTCACTTCAGTCGTCGTTTCCGGCAGGCCGGGTTGACGGTCACCGGCCTGGATCCCGAAGCGGAGATGTTGGCCTATGCACGCCGGCAGTCTGCGGGCATTGACTATATTGAGGCCGTCGCTGAAAGCTTGCCGTTTGCCGATCACCATTTTGACTATTGCAGCGCCGTTACCAGCCTGTGTTTTGTTTCCGACCAGGTCACCGCGCTGCAGGAAATGTGGCGGGTCAGCAAGCACGGCATCATATTAGGCCTATTGAATCGTCACAGCCTGTTGTATCGGCAAAAAGCCGGGCACGGTGCGTATGCCGGCGCCCGCTGGGACGCTCGCAGGGATGTGATAAACTGGCTGGCAACGGCCGGTATTACACCGGCGAGTATCCGTTTTAACAGCGCAATCTTTTTCCCCACAGGCGGCCCCCTGGCCCGGGTGATGGAAAGCCTGTTGCCCGGTGGACTGCCATGGGGTGGTTTCCTGGCGGTTTACCTGGACAAGCGCATGCGGGACGCGTCCGTCCATAACATTAATTGAGCCAAAGGTATTTCGATGCACGCCACCTTACCCCTGTTACAAGAGAGTGACTTCCCGGCCCTGACGCGAGACGGGCTGACGACCTTGCAGGTCAACCTCGGTTACCGCTGCAATCAGGCTTGCCTGCATTGCCATGTCAATGCAGGCCCTACTCGTAAGGAAGTCATGCAACGAGAAACCGTCGACGAGATACTGCGCTTTCTCCAGACCAATCAGCTCGAGACCCTGGATATCACCGGCGGTGCGCCGGAACTCAACCCCCATTTTCGTTACCTGGTCGAGCAGGCCAGGGCGCTCGGGCTGCATGTGATCGATCGCTGCAATCTCACTATTTTACAGGAACCGGAACAGGAGGATCTGGCAGCGTTTCTGGCACACCATGAAGTCGAGATCATAGCCTCGTTACCCTGTTACCAGGAAGAAAACGTCAACAGCCAACGCGGTGACGGCGTTTACGCCAGCAGTATCGCGGCCCTGCACCAACTCAATAGCCTGGGCTATGGTAAGGCCGATAGTGGTTTATTCCTGAACCTGGTCTATAACCCCACCGGACCTTTTTTGCCGCCGCCGCAGGCGCAGTTGGAGGCTGATTACAAACGGGAACTGGCCAAACAAGGCATTGGTTTTAATCATCTGTTCACCATAACCAACCTGCCCATCCAGCGTTTCGGCAGTACCCTGATCTCCAGGGGCCAGTTTGCCGGCTACATGCAATTGCTCAAGGCTGCGCACCAGGATACGAACCTACAACAGGTGATGTGTCGCACGCTTATCAACATCGACTGGCAAGGCTATGTCTATGACTGCGACTTTAACCAGATGCTCAACCTGCCGTTGACGGACGCCGGTCATCCCCGGCCGCACATTCGTGATATGATCGCCAACGCATTGCAAGGCCGGCCCATCGCCATTGCCGATCATTGTTATGGTTGCTCCGCCGGGCAAGGCAGCAGTTGTGGCGGGGCCCTTGAGGGAGAGGGGAGTAACAAGCAGGCAAGTCAAGATTAAAAACGTTACTCGCAAGACGCCTCGCAGCTGAAGCCGCTCGGCCTTGGCCGCTCGCTGATTATGTAATTGCAGGCATGCAGGCGATTTAATATATTCGCGACCATGGTTTCATGCCTGGCTGTAGATGCATTGTTATAGCGACCGGTTTATATGCAACAAAATAATGCTGAACAAAAAGTCAACATAGCGGTCATATCAGGAATGCCGGCAGGTGAGAAACCGGGCCGAAGATGCGTCAAAAAAATGCCAAAACGTATTCTCTGTATATCGGGATTAATCCGCAAATGATTGATTATGTACAAACAACACAGCCAGGGCTTGTTCCAACACGGCGGTGAGAGGTCTTATATCATATCTGCGACAGATACCTTTGTGATTGATGCTGAAGACACAGTATGTGCCATGTATGTTGATGCAAATTAAAAACAGTGCATGGAAGCCGCTGACATCATTGCAGTCCGGTGTTAAATCGACGCGCAACTTTGAACAAATGAAGGTGATGTCATGAGTTTCGGTCGCCATTGGTTGTTTGTGATTTATATACTGGTGCTGGTGCTGGGGTCCGTATTATCCATCTATGTCTACCAGCAGGGACAGGACGTGCGTGATGAAATACTGTTATTGGATGAGCAGGAGATCCCCGGTCTTCGCATCATTGCCGATCTGAGAGAGGCAGTCATCGCCCGCGAACCCATTCTGTACAGGTATTATGCAGATACTGATCGAGCAGCATATGTTCGTGCCTACAAAGATAACGTCAGGCTTGTCAATGAAGGGATGAAGTGGCTGAGAATCACATTCCCTGCTCATCCGGATATCAGCATACTGCACGAAGAACATGCAATATTACAGGAACTGGCTGAACAACTTGATCAGGTGCTTACGTCAGGCCGGGTTGATTGGGACGAAGCGCGCCGCATACTGAGTGAAGTTGCACTGGTTTCCCTGTCCCTGAATAACCGCTTAGATCACTTTGTGCAGGTAGTCGAAAGCCGGGTGACCAGACATGGAAATATGGTATCGCGCGCAACGGCAGACATGTTTTATTCGGTTGTCGCGGTAAGTGCGGTGATCTTTGTTCTGGCACTGTTTTTCGGCCATTACGCATATCAACATCTGTCCGATGCACGTGCACGCCGTCTGCTTGCGCTGTTTCCTGAACGCAATCCCAATCCTGTTTTCCAGCTTGATGCACGGGGCAAGATTGTCTTTGCCAATCCGGCGGCACTTGCAATGCACCGTAGTATCGCGCCTGGTATGCCTGGTGCCGATGTATTATTGCCATCTGACTTGCCTGATAAGATCGCGGCAATGCGAGTCAAAAAATCCTCTTTACTACGGTTTGAGTACAATGTGGCAACACATATTATTTTTTGTACATTACAGTATCTTGAGGATTTTGATACTTATCATGTTTACCTGCAGGATATTACAGAGCGTCGAACCGCCGAGCGATATAATGAGTTTCTCGCTTACCACGACCCGCTAACCGGGTTACCTAACCGGCGCGGCCTGGAAGATTATGCAAGAGTTTTGTTTTCGGGGAAATCACATGGATTAAACGCAATCATTGCAATGGTCAACGTTGATCGGTTTCGTATGGTGTCCGAGAGTCTGGGGCATATTGCCGGTGATCAATTGATTAATGCACTGGCAATACGTCTCAGGCATTACCTCGAAACCATGGATACCGATGCAAAAATTACGTTGTATCGACTTGAAGGTGACCACTTTGTGATTCTTGCTGCCAATAGTGATATGGCCTTCATAAAACAACTAGACACACTTTTGCGCAGAGCGATGAGTGAACCATTGCTGGTGGATAAACGCGCCTTGTCCCTGACCTTAAGTGTCGGCCTGGCATACTACCCGGAGCATGGGGAAGACATGGTGCAACTTCTCAGAAATTCTGAAAGCGCGATGCGCAGCATCAGTGAAAAAGGTGGCGATGGTTTTGGTGTTTATCAGTCAGAAATGAATTCCAATGCACTGTTGCGCCTGGAGCTTTCCCATGAGCTACGCCATGCAATATCCAATAATGAACTCATAGTATATTATCAACCAAAGGTTAATCTGCAAAGTGGCAGAATTACAGGTGCAGAAGCATTGGTGCGCTGGGCGCATTCCCGGCGAGGCATGATCTCACCGGCGGAATTCATCCCACTTGCTGAAGAGACAGGCAGCATTAATGTTATTGGCGAATGGATTTTGCGTAGTGCATGCCAGCAGAATTCGCTCTGGCAATCCAATGGTTTGTCACCCATGACCATCGCCGTTAATATCTCAGCACGGCAATTTAACCATGATCTTCCTCAACTTGTTGCGCAGATTCTTCGTGAGACTGATCTTGATCCAAAGTGCCTGGAACTGGAAATTACTGAAGGCGTAGCCATGGCGGGGGCTGCTGCGATTGAAATCATGGAGCAGCTGCGTGCCCTGAACGTAAACCTGGCTATTGATGATTTCGGCACTGGATTTTCCTCATTGGCTTATCTGAAACGTTTTCCTGTTCAGACCTTGAAAATAGACCAGTCATTTATACGCCATATGGACGTCGATCCGTCTGATCGCGCTATCGTACGTGCAATTGTGGAACTGGGGCACCAGCTTGATATGGAGGTGGTTGCCGAGGGTGTAGAGGAGTTGGCACATCTTTCACTACTTCGAGAATACAAATGTAACACGATGCAAGGCTATCTCTTCAGCCGCCCGGTGACCGCCGACGCGTTCACAGTTTTGTTAGAGGACGATCACCATTTAGATGTTGGGGCTTCGTAAAAAAACCGCCTCGTCAGAAAAATTCATGGGTAGTTTTCGGGGCAGGTAGCGCTCCAAGCGCGTGATATAAGGCGATTTCAGTC
>NZ_JAVVES010000064.1:0-13491 GCF_032250955.1 Sulfuriflexus sp.
CCCTAATATCTGCGCGTATAATTCTTTGTCTCTCATGGCTTCTACGGTAACCTACCCACTTGATTTGGTGAAGAGCCCATTTCTTTAATAGTTTCACCGTATACGCCGACAATCTCATACCAGCGATAAATCAGCGGGTCAGTCGGCACAGTCTGATTCCAGGTCTTATGTGGAAACTGCTGCAGTGCCATTGAGATTTCACTGCCCAGGCCGAGTACCTCAGCCACCGCATTGGCATTTACCTTTTCCAGGTGATTCATGCCAAGGCACGCAGAGCAGATATATTCCGGAGACAAGTCAGCTGCGCTGGCAATATCGCTCCATTTAAGACCTTTTTCTGCTTTTGCCTGCAGTATTGCTTCTTTCATCTGAGATTTATTCATTGCTTATTTCCGCCTGGTTCCATCTTCTATACAGATTAAAAGATGCTTCTCTTCAAGGGTTCTATAGCTAGTGAACCGGGTGACTGCGTCACCCGGTTCAACCAGACCGGCCTGTTATGCAAAGCTCAAGGCGACGAATAGTCCACCTGTCAGGAAGGCGACTGCACTGCTGAAGCGCACTGCAATGTTACGTGCATGCTCTGAATGTGCTGTGAGTTTCTCCATGCCAATTACGCCACCAATAATAAGTGTGTACTGAATGCCAGCGTAGCCGATCAGGTAAGCCAGTAATGGTGTTGTTTCTGCACCAACAATAGATTCGCCATAAGCATAACCATGGAAAATGCCACTTACTGCAAAGACGATACTGAGCACAAAGGCACCGGGATATTTGCGTGTCAGCACCAGCATGCTGGCCATGATGACTGTCAGCGCCACCAGTGTTTCAGACATAGGGATATTTACAGCACCCAGGTGTAATACGGCCCCTCCGACGGTGGCTGCAACAAATGCCAGTGGCGTGAGGTAACGCATTGAACCTTTCAGTGAGCATGCCAGTAGAATCGCAACTACAAGAAATGCCAGATGGTCAAGACCGATGATGGGGTGAGCCAGACCTGACAGGAACCCCTGTGCAAACGTCTGTGGTGTAGCCCCATCCATTAAGTGATGCGCATATGCCGGTGATGCAGAGAACAGTAATGTACCCATAGTCAGTGCAAGCACCTTGCGTAGAGAGTTATTTGGAATATTGTTCACTAAGTTCATAGCAATTATCCTCGCTGTTAATATAATTTTGTTTTCCGGCTTGATATGAACATCAAGAATAAACATGTCACCAAAACCCTAATATGTTGACTGTTTTGCTCAGGTATATCGTTCGTTCTATAAGTAAAATCAATATTATAATTTGCTAATGTAGCGTTATAATAATTATGAACAATTGATTGCAAAGCAAAATACGTCACCATAATTGTTTCTGAAGTCATGTATATTCCAGCTACTATGAAGTCACAAGCCTTCTTGTGTTGAACTATGTACCATGCGAGTATCGTTTTCCAAGATGTAATTCTGATAAGTTCTATAGGAGATGACTATGGCTCGAAATGCAGTTTTCCCGCGTTCGATCCAATACCTGCTTGCAGTTGCCGAACACAAGAGTTTTACCCGCGCAGCAGAAATCCTGTATGTCTCGCAGCCGACACTGTCGCAGCAAATAAAACAACTGGAAGATCTTTTGAATGTGCAGTTGCTGGATCGAACCAGCCGCACTGTACGACTTACCCCGGCCGGGGAAGTGTATATACAACATGCCCGCCGGGCGTTGGGAGAACTGGAAGCCGCCACTCGTGCCGTACACGAATTAAATGATCTGAGTAGAGGCACGCTCCGCCTGGCGATGACACCGATAACCGACTATTTAACTATTCCGTTACTGGTACAATTCAACAGTCTCTATCCGGGCATCAATGTCAATACGCTCGAAATGCCCCAAAATGAAATGAAAGAAGCCCTGGCGGGTGACCACGTCGATATCGGTATTGCCTTCAGTAGCACCCTGACCACAGATATGTTCTCTGGTATGGCTGATAGCCACACTCTAATGCTCGAAACACTCAGCCTTGTGTTTGGCAAGGAACACCATCTTGTGAATCAACAAGGGCCGCTTAGCAAACACTCGCTGGAAAAGGAAACGCTGGTCTTGCTGAATAGCAATTATGCCTTGCGTAACCATATTGACCAATATTGCCTGGAAAACAGTATTGCGCCACATATTGTTATGGAGGCTTCTTCTCTTAGCGTAATAATTGAAATAATTCGTTCAAGTCAGCTTGCCACTATTCTGCCCAACACCATCGCCCGGCAACAGCATGATCTGTATTCAATCTCGTTGCTACCGGAATTACCACACCATACGATCAGTCTTATTTGTTATAAAAATGCCAATAAAAGTCCAGCCTGCAAGGCCTTTGTAGAGCTGGCCACGGCATACCCCATGAATGAATATAAAACGGCCTGATCGGCGCGTTGAAATGACTAGCTACCCTTCCCTGAATTACTCAGAAGTATTACCCGGTTTGTGACCTTCATTCTCGACATAACCATTGCAAATGCGCTGAATCCTACCCTGGCGGCCAGTAAAGATGACGCCCGGCCAGCACGTGCAGATGAAGATGAAAAACGGTTTGTCCCGCGGCCGCGTTGCAGTTCATTACCGTACGGAAGCCCGCCTCGGCCTCACCCAGCTCGGCGGTCACCTGCTTTGCGACAAGGAACATCTTGCCGACCAGCCCGGCATCGCTGGCCTCGAGTTCGTTGAGTGTAGCGATGTGACGCCTGGGGATCACCAGGAAATGTAGCGGAGCCTGCGGATTGATATCCCGGAATGCCAGCACCTCATCATCTTCATAGAGAATATCCGGCTTGATCTCGCCGCCGGCCATCTTGCAAAACAGACAATCACTCATGCTCGTATCGCACTCCTCTACTCTGATTTTGTCATCATTATCCAGCATCTTTGTCGCCAGCTCAAAACCCTTGATAAACGCGGTTTTTTCTCCATATTAGAGGGTGACGTAACCGGCCAGCTTCGCTAGAATGCGCGTCTGCCAACAATGATTCAACTACCGGTTTAACATGAACAAAACCAGCCAGATCCGCATTGGTATCATTTCCGATACCCATGGTCACCTCGACCCCCGTATTGCCGCCCTGCTTGCGGACTGCGACATTGCCGTGCATGCGGGCGACATTATGGGCCAGACGGTGCTCGAAGACATGCGCCCACGCAGTGGCCGGGTCGTGGCCGTGCGCGGCAATAACGACACCGAACAAGTCTGGCATCGTGACGAACATGCCGCCCTCGGCGAGATCGGCGAGGAAGCCAGTATCGAGCTGCCCGGTGGTAGCCTGGCTGTCGTCCATGGCCACCAGTACGGCGGCAATCATCCACAACATGACAGTATGCGCGAGCGTTTTCCGGCGGCACGGGCCATCGTCTACGGCCACAGCCACAGCATGGTCTGCGACCTGAATACCAGCCCCTGGGTCATCAATCCCGGTGCAGCCGGGCGGATCCGTACGCGTGGCGGTCCCTCCTGCCTCATCCTCGAGGCCAGCCAGGGCGAATGGCAGCTCTGCGAACGGCGTTTCAGCGAAGCCGGCACCTGAGTTCCCACCCACGTACGTATTAACCGTATTGACCTCCAGCCTGCTTTTGCGGCAGCATGTAGGACAAGGGGGTGGCCTGATGGCGACCCATTGTATCAATCACACGGGAAGGACACCTATGGTATCTGTGCTTGATAAATGGCTACTCAATACCATCTACCGGGTCATCGGCGAAGCGCCGGTACGTATCAGCCTGTGGAATGGCACCAAAATCGGCCCGAGCCTGGAAATGCCGATTGCCCATGTACACATTCGTTCGCGACGCGCGCTGCTACGCTTATTCATAAACCCCGAGCTGTATTTTGGTGATGCCTATAGTAATGGTGATATCCAGCTAACCGGCGATCTGGTTCAGTTCCTGGAGAAAATCTACCAGGGCATGTCGCGCAGCAAACGCAACTGGCTGCAGAGGCAGATTGTGCACTGGCAGGCAAGGCCCCGCTGTAACTCCTTGCATGGTTCGAAGGAAAACATTCACAAGCACTACGATATCGGTAACCAGTTCTACCGCATGTGGCTGGATAAGAAAATGCTCTATACCTGTGCCTACTATCCAAGCCCGCACGGTATGCTGGAACAGGCTCAAGAAGAAAAAATGCATCACATTGCGCGTAAGCTGTTACTCAAACCGGGTGAGACCGTAGTCGAGGCCGGCTGTGGCTGGGGTTCACTGGCCCTGCATCTGGCCAGACACTACGGTGTAAAGGTGCACGCTTATAATATCTCGCATCAGCAGATCATCCATGCACGACAACGCGCCCGCGAAGAAGGTCTGGATAAACACGTTACCTTTATCGAAGATGATTACCGGAACATTCAGGGCAAATTCGATGCCTTTGTATCTGTCGGTATGCTCGAGCACGTCGGCGTTAATAATTACGAAGAGCTTGGCAATACCATCAAACGCTGTCTGAAAGAAGATGGTCGCGGCCTGATCCACAGCATTGGTCGCAACCAGCCGGCCCGCATGAACGCCTGGATTGAACGACGCATCTTTCCCGGCGCCTATCCACCGACGCTACGCGAAACGATGGATATCTTCGAACCTGAAAACTTTTCTGTACTGGATGTGGAAAACATCCGTCTGCATTATGCGTTGACACTCCGACACTGGCTGGAGCGCTTCGAAAAGAACACTGACCAGGTGGGCAATATGTTCGATGAAGAATTTGTCCGCGCCTGGCGATTGTATCTTGCCGGCTCTATTGCGGCCTTTTCTACCGGAGCATTACAGCTTTACCAGATTGTGTTTGCCCCCGGGGCAAGCAATAAGATCCCCTGGACAAGAGATCATATTTATCGCAAGGAAGAAGAAGCCGAATGGAAACAAGTGATGTAATTATTGTCGGTGGTGGCCCGGCCGGCTCCACCTGTGCCCGCCAGTTACGCCAATATGGCTTTGATGTAATTGTTCTGGATAAAAGCCGCTTCCCGCGCAACAAGGTCTGCGCCGGCTGGGTCACCCCGGCGGTGATGCAATCACTCGATATCAACCTTGAGGATTACGCCCGTTCACGTGTCCTGCAACCGATAAGGTCTTTCCGCACCAGCTGTATCGGTAGCCGGGACGTCTACACCAAATACGATGACGTTGTCAGTTACGGCATACGGCGCAGCGAATTTGATCATTACCTGCTCGAACGCAGCGGTGCCGAGTGCCGCCTGGGCGAAGCCGTCAAATCCATCAACCACTATGACAATGGCTGGCTGATTAATGATCGTTATGCCGCGCCATTGCTTATCGGTGCCGGTGGACACTTCTGCCCGATTGCCCGCCACCTTGGCGCCCGGCTCGGTGCTACGGAATCTCCGGTAACGGCACAGGAAGTTGAGTTTGAAATGAGCGAGCAGCAATTACAGGACTGCCCGGTAGCTGCCGACACACCCGAATTGTTTTTTACCCCGGACCTGAAAGGTTATGGCTGGATTTTCCGCAAAGGCAATTTTCTCAACATAGGTCTCGGACGCCAGGATAGTAACAAGCTTGCCATGCATGTTGAGCACTTCATTCAGGCGCTGAAAGAAGCTGGCCGCGTGCCCTCCGACATGCCGGACAAGCTCAATGGCCACGCCTATTTGCTCTATAACGATGCCCCACGCCGGGTTTATGATGAGGGCGTTTTACTTATTGGGGACTCAGCCGGACTGGCCTATCAACAAAGTGGTGAAGGGATCCGCCCGGCCATCGAATCTGCATTATTGGCCGCGGATACGATCATCGCAGCACAGGGCGATTATGCCCCGGCCCGACTGGCAGATTATGAAACAGCCTTACAACACCGTTTCGGCAAGAAAACCCGACAGCAGGCATCCTCATCGCCTTCGCGCCTCAAGTGCCTGCTCGCCGGTCACCTGTTAAAAAGCAAGTGGTTTGCGCGACATGTCGTTATTAACCGCTGGTTCCTGCATCAGCAACAGCCAGCGCTCACCCCGGTAAAAAGTGCATAAAAAATTCCCGTGGTATCAGTCACGGGAGTTTTACCTGCTACAGTTTTTGTTTTTTATTTACTCTGTACTCTTCCATTCCCTTCGCCGCCCGCATATGAGCCACCGCCATGGGTAACATTGACAGAAATATCGGCACTGACGATGGTGCCACCAAAAGCATGCATACCGGGATTGACCTGGCAAAACCATGAATCTCCGCACAGAATAATAATTGTAACCTTATGTTTTTAATCGCTTTAGTAAAAAATACGCAAAATATGCCTAAAACAGCGGTGACACCTGCCGCCATCAATATTCGATATGTATTTATATCAAGGTATGATCGGGTCTGTCACAGAGGTTAAAGATATGTTTTATGAAGACAAACCCATCCGTTTTGAGTGCAGTGCCTGTGGCAAGTGCTGTACCGGCCATAGTGATAGTCACTATATCGCCTTGAGCCACACGGAGGCCAACAAGCTGCGCACGCATCTGGGCGTTTCCGAGGCCTGGTTCAAGCGTCATTATGTCGAGCACCTGACTCGCGAAACCTGGGGTATCCGCCTGAGCAACGGCCAGTGCATATTTCTCGGCAAGGACAAGCAATGCAGCATCTACCATTTGCGCCCCGTTCAGTGCCGGACATACCCGTTCTGGCCGGAATTACTCGACAAGGAGGCGCACTGGCAGGCGGAGAAAAGATATTGCGAGGGCATCAACCTCGGTAAGGTCGTTGATAGAATGCATATCAGACAACAATTGCAACAACAGCTTGATGCTGAGGAACAAACATAATGAAAAAGCTATTTTATGGTCTGTTTTTTGTTTTCGCCGTTTTACCATTAACTGGCTGCAGTGACTCGGCTGACAAGGCCAGCATCCGCAGTAACATGCAGGCCATGCGTGAAGCCATACAAAATCATGATAAGAACGGCTTTATGCAACATGTCGCGCCCCGCTATCGTGGCCAGTATCACGGTAACCGTCCGGTCCTCGAACGCTTCGTTATCAAGCAACTTAAATCCAACAAGAATATCTATATCTACATGGCCGATACCAGTATCGAGATCAAGGATGGAATCGCGAAGGTCATTTTCTATGCGGGGACTGCCGGCGGTCCTGACAAGGTGCCTGAGCGTGGCCAGTTATACAAAGTTCAGACCAACTGGAAGCAGTTCAGCGGTATCTGGCAATTAACCCATGCCCGCTGGCGGCCGGCGCTTGGTAATTGATAGTAATTGATGAATTATGAATGCTGATTGATGATTTCAGTGACCTCATAAATTATTATTCAATAACTTGCTCGCAACAGTTATCAGGCAAGGATTGGAAAAGACCAGATCTTCGCCACATGCATATCCATAGTTATGATTCCTGTTTAATCAAGAATTGACTCGCAGCTATAAGCTACCGATGAACTTTCTCTAATTCATTCATCAATCATCGATTGCCCTGAACCTTCTGGAAGAAGGTTAGGGTACTCACAATGAACCCGAAGGGTTCTGTGAGCCAGGCAATCATCAATCTCTTTATATGTCATCAACAAGCCGGAAATCGATCTCGCCAAAGTCGCCGGTATCATCCCACTCATTTCCCCAGGTATCGCTAAGGATTACTCCCTGGTGAACACCCTCGACATCTGGCATATCATCGGTCTCCCTGTCTATATCGAGTAATTGTTGTACTGTGTCCGGATAATCCTGTACAGAATCTGGCTGACGTATTCGGTTCATGCCTGTACCTCCATCAATGTACATACGCTTTCCCGCTACGATTAATACCGGGGCCTGCTTCTGTAGCGGCATCAATCGATATTTACTAAAGCCTATTATTCATTTATTCAACGTCATGCATAATTAAAAAATCCTTATCTGTCTAATAAGAATTCTGAATGAACCCCGTCATCGCGGAAGCAGTGTCCCTCATGCAGGCAATGGCGTAACCATTTTTCCGTGAACCTGTTCAGCTGGCACTTGACCGTCGTATCCAGCCCCTTGTGCCAGTCATAGGCCCGGGTATGTGCGGGGCTGCTACCATCAAGCTGAGCAATCGCTTCTGCGACGCAGACATCATGATAAATCCGCAACCACAAATCGGGGATCGGCAACTTGACTGTTCCCAGCTGGAAATGGTGAGTCAGCGACAATGCCGTGGTGTACGGGCTGCGTTCAATAATCTGCAGATGCAGGGCACTCCCGCTCCCGGTTTGAGAAATGGCATGATTACCGAGAGTAAGCAAATCGGGGATCAGGCGCATCACGAGCTGATAATTCACCTCATTTAATCGGTGCAAATCATGGGCGTGACGGCGTTGTATGGTATGGCTCATAACATTGGTTTAAAAAATTTACCAGCCTTTACTATCGGCCAGCGCGTAGCGTGCGTCAATCTTGACTTTTATCTTTTTGCCACGCTGACAAACGCGCGCTGAGGCGGGCATGAGCCTGGTTGAGTAATTGACTGACCCGCGACTCGGTGACGCCGATAATGGAGCCGATTTCACGCAGGTTCATTTCTGACTCGTAGTACAGGGAGATAACAATCCGTTCTCTTTCCGGCAGGCCCGCAATCGCTTTTTTCAGATGTTCGCGGAATCGACTCTGGTAGAGTTGTAGTTCAGGGTTGGAATGATGGTCGATAAGGCCAGGCAGGAGCTCCTCCTTGTCGATTCCATACTGCTCCATGCTGACGATACAGGCATTGCCGTCTTGCAATATGCGGTGGTACTCATCGACATTGATACCGAGTTCCGCGGCGATTTCCTGGTCGCGTGCATCCCGCCCCGTACGTCCCTCGATGAGCTTAATGGCATCGGCCAGCTCGCGGCTCTTGCGGTGTACTGACTTGGGTGCCCAGTCATTCTTGCGCAGTTCATCGAGCATCGAGCCACGGATACGGATTCCGGCATAGGTCTCGAAGCGCGCCCCCTGTCCGGCATCGTATTTTCGTCCGGCCTCGATAAGCCCGATCATGCCGGCCTGGATCAGGTCATCGACCTGCACGCTGTCGGGAAGTCTGGCCTTCAGGTGGTAGGCAATGCGTTTTACCAGCGAAGCGTGCTCGACGACGACGGCATCCATATCGACAGCTATCTCCCTGTAGACCTCATCGGGCTTTTTCGGCAATTCAGCCATGCGCTATATCAGCATCCTTATTCATGTCTGCCAAAACCATCATCCGACGGTCCTGCAAACTTCTTCTTAGCATAAGGATCGGCAGCATTCCGCTTTTCTTTAGCGCTGGCCAAGGGCTACACTAATAATTCAGGCTGTTTCTCAAGTTCGGCAGAGGGAAAGGGTTTAATTCCAATAAAAACAATTGATTATGAGACCTTCTTTAAGCATATTATTATTTCTGATTTGTCTGTCCGGGTGTTCCAGTAACGGCCACCATCAGGCAACCGGCCCCGCCGGTACGGAATTCGGTTACCTGGCAAAGACTGATATCGATACTGTCACCGATATCCACATTCGGCGTGTCGAAGGCCTGCTGAAGCGTCTGGCGACCAAACTCTATCGTCGCAACCCCCGGCATTGCGAGGGCGGTACCCCCGCTATCAAGGCCTGTGTGGCGCGCCTGTTCGAACCGCAACACAACTACCCCGGCCTGCAGGGCAAGCGTCGCACCGAGAGCATCCGGCTGGCCTTCGATGAGCACTACGAGGGAGATCGGGTGTTGGCACTGGTGATCGGCCTGAAAACGATGATTGCAGCCGCCTATGGTAATAAGCAGGAATTTTTCATGATTGACGATCTCGATCCGCAAAAGCTGTATAACTCGGCCCGCAATATCGAAATCACCGTGTGGCGACTCAGCCAGTACCGGCAGGCGAATGGTGAGCTGTTCCTGATCAGTAACGAACTGGATGGAAAGATAAAAAACCTGAGTTTTGAAAGGTTATTTGGGGAGCTGATTTCGCTGCAGGATACAATGGCGCTCATCATCGCGGAGAAAAGCCGGCGCACCATCAAGAACGTGATTCAACGCCTGGCCTCAGCCGTATTTTTGCCTATTTAACGCTCTGTTCCCTGCAGCAAAAAGTCGAGCAGCGTATCGACTGTTTCCACGACTTCGGCCGAGGCCTGAACCTGCACCAGGCTCTGTTTCAAACCCACCAGTGACTCAGCGATATCCGTCACCGAGCCCTGCTGGGCGGTGGCAATTTCGTGGGCCTGCTCACGGGCATTGTTCAGGCCACGCTGAATCCCCTGGATGCCCGAACCCAATGCTGTTGTTTTGATATCCACTGTGCCTAATCGCCCTCAAATATCCTGACTCTTATCCTGCAGAATGACCGTCGGCAGGGACATTATTGTGCCGCCTGTACGCCGGTGAGAAAACTACGTATTTTTGTATCGTCCAGTATCCGAGAAGCTTTAATATCACCCGTCGGGCTATTTTTCGCTCATACCCTTGACCAGCGGCAGCGCCGGCTGACGCGAATATTCCGCCATCGAGGCATCATAGAGGCGCACCGTCTCAAAACCCAGGTCACGCAGAGTCAGGTAAGACTGGCTGGCACGGTGACCGGAACGGCAATAGACAATCAGCGGCGCATCTTTATCCTTCACCCCGATGGCACTGAGCTTGTTCAGCAGCTGTTCGGCCGCTTTTGGCACAAAGCCATTTTCAAAATCGACATTGTCTTCCCATGGCGCCCATTTGGCCCCGGGGATATGGCCGCTACGCGGGTATTTGGGGTGCCCGACATATTCCTCCTGTGAACGGACATCAAGCAATGTCGCTGTCCCCTTTTCACTCGCCGCTTTGACCGCCGCCAGGTCGGCCTCGTTGTCTACCCCCTCACCTGCTGACTGGTACTGAACCGGGGTGGACTTCACCGCCTGGTTATCCACCTTGTGCCCGGCCAGCACCCATTGCACGAGGCCACCGCGCAGCACGGAGACCTTTTTGTGCCCGATACGCTCCAGTTCCCAGAACAGCCGACCTGCGTTTAACCCGCCCATGTCATCATAAATCACGACATGCCGGGTCGGCTGGATGCCCGCCTGGCCCAGCACCTTGAGCAACTGGCTATCCGGCAGCCTGACCGACACCTTGTCTTTGCGCTGCATGACAATATCCCGGTAGGAAATACGTACTGCCCCGGGAATGTGATAACGCATATACTGGACATCGTCTGCGGTCATATCGATGACAACCACAGCCTTGTTGCCGAGATTCTTTGCCAGCCACTCATGCTCAACATATACCGAGTCTGTAGCGGCCATCACCACCCCGGACCCGGCAAAACTCACACAAAACAATACGATTGAACCCAGTACACATCGCCACATAGCAAACCTCACTTGTTGTCTTCACTCACCAAGGAAAATAAACGGGGTGAGCGACAGGTAAATAATCAGAATGATAATAAGCACATAGAAAAGAACTTGCAGCGGATTATTCAATGCCCGGCTGAGAAAGTTCTCCAGTTGCCCCTCTTCGCGCAACCGCGCATGTTCAGTCTGGATTCGCGCTTGCCGCTGTGACTGCAGTGTGTCAATCAGGGCGCGCGCCGCCGCCTTGTCTTTATCATTTTTGAGCCACAGGGCGGCCACAGATATTCCCCAGCGGCCGGCCGAGGTCTCATAATATTCAAAACCATTAGCCTCCAGCAGCGCCCGCACTTCATCGGCCTCGTCATCCGGGACACCATTGAGTCTGAATATAATGACGGCCATCGTTTATATTACGTTTACCTGTTCACCGGAAAATTCGACCCACTGACCACTGCGCACCTTGCAGCGCTTGCGTGTCTCGACCACGCCATCCACTTTCACCAGTCCCTGGTCGATAAGCTGCTTGGCCTGGCCGCCACTGTTACACAGGCCGGTAATCTTCAGCAGGTCATTCAGCTGAATATATTCCCGTCCTTCTAAAGCAAAATCCTGCATAAATAATCTATAACCCTGTATTGTGCATTGCTAATCGTGGCATTCTCATCCGGAACCGGCATAATAGCGGCAACAGCCATAATAATGTCAGCATTCGTTTTGAGATCATACGCATAAATGATAGAGATACCCAGCAGCCGGCGCGAAAAGATCGCATGGTCAATGTATGACTTCGCCAACTCCGGCTACACCACGGTTGTACTAACCACGATCTACAATGCCTGGTTCGTCTCTGTTATCGCCATGAACGGGGGCTTTACGGGTGGTGAGGCGACCCTGCTCTGGACCCTCACCTTTGCCATCGGCAATGCCATTATACTTTTGACTGCACCCCTTGTCGGTGCCATTGCCGACATTTACCGCCTGCGAAAAACCCTGCTCGCGGCGAGCACCTTGGGCTGCGTGATTTTTACCGCATTGCTTTCCGTACCACAGGCCGGAGATGTCAACCTGGCCATGCTCTTGCTGGTAGTCTCATATGTCATGTTCGCAACGGGCGAAAACCTGATCGCGGCGTTCCTGCCTGAACTTGCCAGCAGAGGCGACATCGGTCGTTTATCCGGCTATGGCTGGGCGCTGGGCTTCGTCGGTGGCCTGTTCAGCCTTGGGCTGTGCCTGTTGTATATCAACTATGCGCAGTCTATCGGCCAACCTGATGAGAAAACAATTCCCCTGACCATGCTCATCGTTGCAGCTGTTTTTGCGCTCGCCGCCATACCGACTTTTTATTATTTACAGGAACGCAGTCACCGCGCCGGCGTAAGAGGCCCGGTCATCAAGACGGCAGTGAATCGGTTAAGAAATACCCTTACGCATTTGCATCTCTATCCGGATCTGCGGCGTTTCATGGTCGCATTAACACTCTTCCATGCCGGTATTTATATTGTTGTTATCCTTGCCGCCATCTATGCCGACCAGGTTATGGGCTTTACCACGCAGCAGAATATTGTCCTCATCAGTATTGTGAATATTACCGCTACCCTGGGGGCCTTTATTTTTGGTCATCTGCAGGACCGTTTGGGATCGGTTCGCACCCTGATGCTGACCCTGGGTCTCTGGTGTGCCGCTATCATCATTATATGGTGGCACAAGGAGGCCGGCTGGTTCTGGCTGGCCGCGAATCTGATTGGTCTGGCTATGGGTGCATCGCAATCGGCGAGCCGGGCGCTGATCGGCCTGTTCAGTCCGGTCGAACGTTACGGTGAATTTTTCGGTTTCTGGGGCCTATGTGTAAAACTGGCCGCGATTATCGGCCCGGTTACCTATGGGCTGTTCAACTGGCTGAACCGGGGTGACCACCAGCAAAGCCTGCTGATTACCCTGGTATTCTTTATCGCCGGTATGCTGGTTATGCTCCGTATCGATGAACAGCGCGGGATTCGTGCTGCCCGGCAACAGTGACGACGATGGCAAGAACCCTCACGCTACAATTATCGAAGACCGCCCCGGCTATCGCCAAGGCCACGATAAAATCACTTCTGGTTTGCATCGGGCATTATTAATAAAGAAAAAAACAAAAAAAGGCAGCCACTGGCTTAATGCCGGTCAGTTAAGACTGACCGGCATTTCTTTTTTTAGTTTTAACAATAGGGTAGCGCTGAGGTCGTTTTTTA
>NZ_JAVVES010000065.1:0-13278 GCF_032250955.1 Sulfuriflexus sp.
ATCTGCGCGTATAATTCTTTGTCTCTCATGGCTTCTACGGTAACCTACCCACTTGATTTGGTGAAGAGCCACAAAATATACCTGCAGTATTTTCCGGAGGCAGTTCGCCCGCAATCTCTCATCAGCCGTGACAAGGGCGAGATCAGGGCATTTATCGATGCACATGGCGGACGCGCTGTGCTCAAGCCCCTTGCCGGCTCAGGCGGCAGGAATGTCTTCCTGGTGCAGCCGGAGGACAAACCAAATATCAACCAGATGATCGAGGCGGTATCGACAGAAGGCTATGTAATCGCCCAGGAGTACCTGCCCGATGCCGTTCATGGTGATGTGCGCCTGTTTCTGATGAACGGCAAGCCGCTCTGCTGCAAGGGCCGGTATGCGGCATTTCGTCGGCAGCGCAGGCAAGGTGACCTGGATATGCGCAGTAACATGGCCGCCGGTGCCAGGGCCGTGCCGGTGAAAGTAAGCGAGACCATGCTGGCCCTGGCTGCGGCGGTTAGTCCGAAGCTCATCGAGGACGGCATGTTCCTGGTCGGCCTCGATATTGTGAATGACAAGCTCATGGAAATTAATGTATTCAGTCCCGGTGGACTGGAATCCACAGGAAAAATCGAGGACTGTAACTTCAGTCGTGAAGTGATTCGGGCCCTTGAACGGAAGGTCGAGTATCTGCACGAGCATCCCGATGGCTTAGATAATACTAAAATCGCGACTCTTTGATGAGCCCTTGCGGCAGTTTGCAATGATGTTGCGGGACTGCCTGCACGAGAGCGGCAGGCACGGTTCTGATCAAGGTAATTGTGCGTATCCAGGGATAATGCCCCGCGTATTATTATGAATATATCACTGCTGTCCCGTTAATTCCCTCTCCCTTCGGGAGAGGGTTAGGGTGAGGGGATTTTGATTCGATAACACCTTGTTTTATTTACCCCCTCATCCTGGCCTTCTCCCTGTGGGAGAAGGGATAACGCCGATTAGAGGGTGATGAAATTTCATGTGTTCATACGCATCAATCAACCTGGTTACCTTATTTTCTCGAAGCTTACTGCTTGTCAGGCTTATGTTAACGGGACAGCAGTGTGAATATATATGTCAAACGTATGCCACCGGGATGAATTACTTGCGAAAGCGCGAGGCTCACAAGCGATGCCATCAGGTCGAGCAACCGGTCCGACATGCTGTGAATTTATAATGGATACTTACTGGGAACATTTTGAGCATGGCGCTGACATCGGCGTGCGTGGCGTGGCACCGAGTAAACAGGAGGCATTTGCGCAGGCCGCTGTTGCACTGTGCGCCGTGATCACGGATATCGAGCAGGTGGCCACTGAGGAGAGCATTGCCGTCAGCTGTAGCGCGGTGGATGACGAATTGCTGCTGGTCGAGTGGCTGAATACGTTGATCTTCGAAATGGCCACCCGTCGGATGCTGTTCGCGCGTTTCGATGTTGAAATATATGGCCAGCAACTTGTCGCTACCGCCTGGGGCGAACCACTGCAACGTGACAAGCACCAGCCTGCCGTGGAAGTGAAGGGTGCCACGCGGGCCTACGGGCCGGGACATGCCGATGCTCCCGAGGCCTTGCGCAGCGCCGGGCAACCGGTCTTGATTGGCGGTTCCATGGGGACGGCCTCCTATATCCTGGCGGGGACGACAGCAAGTGAGCAGCAGGCCTTCTCTTCTGCGTGCCATGGTGCCGGGCGGGCTATGAGTCGTCACCAGGCCAGGCGTCAATATCGCGGTCGCGAAGTGATTGATGAACTGGCGGGCCGCGGCATCATCATCAAGAGCCCATCGTTGCGCGGCGTCGCTGAAGAGGCCCAGGGTGCCTATAAGAATGTTGCCGCGGTGGTTGACGCGGCTGACCAGTCCGGCCTGGCACGCAAGGTGGCACGACTTGAACCGCTCATTGTTGTGAAGGGCTGATACAGGTGGAGACAGAGATGGGACAAGATACGATCTCTGCCGAACCGGAGCAGGCTGAACATAGCGAAGGAATCCGCGTCGGTGCCGACCTGTTAAATGCGACCAGGGCCTTTGCCAACGAATCAGTCATGAGGAGCTGGTGGCACGTTGGTTCAACATTAATCCTGATGATAAGCGCGCTCGTCGGCGCCGGGGTTGTACCCTGGTCGCCGTTGCGTGACCCGGCAAGGCACTGGGATTCCGCACTGGCAATACTTGCTCATGGCGGCCTGATTACATCGTTATGGCTATTTGGTGGTTTTGATGTGGCCTTGTTTAGCGTCCTTTTGCCGATGGCAATCGCCTCCGCGCTCGGCAGCTATCTTTTCTTCGCCCAGCACAGCTTTAAACGTATGCATATTATTACGCCCGAGGCCTGGACGTTTTACCGGGCGGCACTGGAAAGCTCAAGTTACATGCGCCTCAACAGGATCATGCAATGGTTTACCGGCAATATCGGTTATCACCATATTCATCACCTCAATGTGCGAATTCCATTTTATCGCTTGCCCGAGGCGATGGTGGCGATCCCGGAACTGCAGTCACCGGTGACAACGTCACTGATGCCAAAGGATATCAAGGAATGCTTCCAGGCAAGCCTGTGGGATCAGGCTAAACATTGCATGGTGACCTATCGCGAGGCGAACAGGCCGGTCTGAACAGGCAGATAAACCAGGGCGAACGGGTAACCTTAAGCAGGAGGCAGATCACTGGCTGTTGATATGCGTTGAGTTTATTTACGCAGTATGAGCCAGCTATAGACAAGCAGGTTGGTAACGATGACTATGCTGCCGAGGATTATCTGTATGTTGTCGAGGGGCAGAGTCGGATAGATAACAGGGCCCAGATAGTGCTCGATAAATCCTCCCTCATAACCGGCCTCGCCAGCGGCACGACGAAGTTGCTTTTCCCACGGCGTGAGCGGGCACGGCCAGCTTCGAAATTCGATAAGCACTCCCCAGATCGCGGCTGGCAAGTGCAGGAAAACCAGCCAGCGCCATTTCGCCACCAGCAGCCCGCCAAGGACGACGAAGACGATAAACATAAAGTGAATGACAAACAAGGTATCGGCAGCAAATGAATAAAGCATGGTGGTGATCCCTGTCGGGTAATTGATTATCCTGTCGCCGGGGCTTGCAGTGTCGGCATAACCCCGGTCTTGTGCTGGCACCGCTGCCGGCTTGAGTACACGTCCCCGCAGAGTGAGACAGACGCACGTCAGTCTGAATGATTAAAAGACGCCTCAGTAATCTCATGGCCGAACCGGATGAGTTCTTTCGCACGATAAAACTCGTAGAACAGGCAGACATCACTCGGGATATTGATGATTATGTCAGGGCCATAGGCCGCAAGCCTGAAGCGGGCGATGCTGTTTTGCATCGTATCAAGCGAATTGGTGATAATGTCAAGCATGCCTATATCGGTGGGCCTGGAATTGAAGATATTATCTTGCAGGTTGTCGATGAAGTGCTGGATCTTTTCCCGGTAGCTGGCATCTTCTTCAGTGGCGGGTTTTTTCTCTGCAGGGGCCGAGGCCCTGGTTACGGAAGATCGGGAGCGGGGCTGGGCACTAAGGTTGACGGCGATCGTGATATCGGTTTTGTCGTTCAGGGTTGGTGCAATCGGAATCGGGTTAAGCAGGCCGCCATCAACGAGTCGCATGCCATGGTAGGTAACCGGGGTAAAGATAGAGGGAATGGCCATAGATGCACGTATGGCCTCGAACAGCGGGCCCTTGTTTAACCATATCTCTTTCTGATTATCGAGATCAGTGGCGACGGCGGTAAAGGCGAGCGGTAAATCCTCAATCTGGTAATCGCCGATGAGTTCACGCAGCACGCGTATGATGCGCTCGCCTTTTATCAGCCCGCCTTCACCAAACGAAAAGTCAAGCAGGCCCAGTACGTCCATTCTTTCCAGCCGGGTGACCCACTCGGTATACACATCCAGATGCCCGCTGGCATAGATGCCGCCGACCAGGGCTCCCATGGAGGTGCCGGAAATGGAACGAATATCATAGCCCTGCTCGGTCAGCCAGTTGATCACGCCGATATGCGCCAGCCCGCGTGCGCCGCCGCTACCCAGCACCAGGGAGACGGTTTTGTTTGCCATCTGGCGAGTATAGTGGCTTTTGTCCTGTTCGTGTATATTTTCCAGGGGCGAGGAGTACGATTGGCAAGGAAAAGAAAACCTGATTAAATGCTTATGTAATGATACATATGACGATGAGTGAGGCATGCACTTGAGCGAAAAACCCAGCTACCCTGGTAACACCATCATGGTCCGCCCGGATGGGCCTTTGATCTGCGGCAGTGAACATGATGTTGTGACGGTGCAGGACGCCGACGGCAATCTCCTTGCGCGGGAAAGGGAAGTGGCACTGTGTCGCTGCGGTGGATCTGCAAACAAGCCTTTTTGCGATGGCAGCCATAAGCAAAACGGTTTTCGGGCCGGGCAGGAATTCACCGATGCGCGCAGCGAGGATATTACTGGTCAAAACGATGCGCTGGTGATCACGGTAAAACCAGATGCCATGCTGCTGGTAAAGGGCCCGGTAACGATTTTCAGCCGCAGTGGCAAGTCAGTGACGACGCGGAACCGCGGTGCATTGTGCCGCTGCGGTGCCTCGGAGAATAAACCCTTTTGTGACGCGCGGCACAAGCAAATCGTCTTTACGGATCAGTGAGCGACGTGGACGAACTAACTATGGCATAATCCGGCCATTCTTTTTAGGCAACAATATATAAACACACATCATGCTTATTGTTATTTCTCCGGCCAAGAAGCTGGACTACGATACTCCTCCTAAGGTCAAAACGGCGACCACACCGGAATACATGGAGCATTCCATGCTCCTGATCCGGCGCCTGCGCAAATTCTGTTCACTTGATATCGCCGAACTGATGAAACTCAGTCTGAAACTCGCCGAACTGAATTTCGACCGCTACGAGGCTTTTGCGCCGGAGTGTACCCGTGACAATGCCAGGCAGGCCTTGCTGGCCTTCAAGGGCGATGTCTACCAGGGGCTGGATGCGGAGAGCTTCAGTGCGGCGGATTTCAAGTTTGCCCAGCAGCACTTGCGCATCTTGTCGGGCCTGTATGGCCTGTTGCGGCCGCTGGACCTGATGCAGCCCTACCGCCTGGAGATGGGTACGCGGCTGGATACCGAACGCGGCAAAAATCTGTATGAATTCTGGGGCGATATCATTACCGATGGCCTCAACAAGCAACTCGGCAGGATCAAATCCGGCACGCTGGTCAACCTGGCATCGAATGAATACTTCAAATCGGTCAGGACAAAAAATCTCGCCGCTGAGATCATCACGCCGCAGTTTAAGGAATACAAGAATGGTGATTACAAGATGATCGGCATCCATGCGAAGCGGGCCCGCGGCCTGATGGCGCGTTATATCATCCGCAACCAGATCACTACGCCGGAGGCGCTCAAGGACTTCAATGAGGCCGGCTATGCCTTTAACAGGAAGCTCAGCGTCGGTAATTCGCTGCTATTTACGCGTCGCTAGGATGCCGTGGACGGCCAGCAGGCGGATGAATCACGGCTAGCTGTCAAACAAGTCGTCCAGTTCATCATCCATGTGCATTTCCGTCAGCTCGGTAAAACCCCCTATCCATTTACCGTCGATACTGATTTGCGGCACGCTGCGGGCATGGTTACTGATTTCGAGCATTTCCTTCAGCTCGGCCTGACTCTGATCAACGCGTTTTTCCGTATAGCTAATATTCCACTTTTTGAGCAGAGTCTTGGTCTTGTCGCAGATGGGACAGGCGCCTGTACTATATAAGGTTACCCGGGGCATAGTCGTGTTTTAACCATATTGGAAGATTGTGGATTTGAAGCATAGCAGATCCGGGAATATCGGACCGGCTGCTTGACCATTTCTCGGCACTGTCTATAATTTTAATAAGCTCGCCAGAGTAAAAGACACGCTGTAACTGGAGGATAATATGAATACGCTACACTTTTATGTCAGCGGTGACATCGATCCCGACAAGCTGACCTTCATCAAGGCCGATCTTATGGCCATGAGCCATGTCCACAATGTTGAAATCGGCAAGGGTTCGCCACGCGAGGTGCTGGTGGATGTGGATGAACACAGCAATATGACCATGAACATTCTCGATCACCTGAATGATATAGGGCTCAAGGCCGAGATAACTTACAGCTAGCCCGGTTTCCGGTGCAGGCTGTTTTGCCAGTCCGGGTTTGGCGTCCCGTGCCCGAGGCGAATATAATCACCGACTTCGTTTTCATACCAGCCGGTTGAGTGCAGATGCGGCTCAGCCGAATAACCCCACCAGGCACCGTCTTTATCCTGCGCCAGCCAGGTGACCCAGACCGGGATTTCGCGGTCAAACATGATTTATCCTTGCAGGCCGCGGATACGCGGCTTATTCTAGCATCTCGTTGAAAACCGGACAAAATCTGAATCATGAGTTTAATGCAAGTGCACGTCAACGGTCAGCCGCAAATCGATTATGACCGCAACAAACCGCTTACCGACAAGCAACAGGAATATCTCGACAAGATGGATGCAGGGATGGATGCCGGTATCAGCCTCGGCAAGGAGGAGATCAAGGAACCTGATCTGCTGCAGCGTGCCAAGTTCGTCGCCGGTTATCTGAGCCAGGCCCTGTTTGACGAAAATGAACAAATGATCGCTGCCAGCACCTCGTGGCTGGCAAATCGCCTGCCGGATCTGAAACAGGTCAAGATCATCCAGGAAGGCGAACAGATCTCGATTGATCTGGTCTTCGATGAAACCCGTGAGAACCAGGTCAAGGTTGACCTGCAGATGCCAGCCAGGGGCAAGCCGCTACACTAGCCGCTAAAGGGCCACGCAATCCCGCCCGGCGTGCTTGGCACGATACAACGCGGCGTCGGCTGCCTCGAGCAGGGCGGTCATGGTTTGATGACTTTTCAGCTCGGCCAGCCCCATCGAAACAGTTACGTGCGGCAGTTCGTTGCCATTCTGATCCACAATAGCCGTATTGCGTAATTGCTCCCGGAGTCGCTCGGCGATAATGCGCGCCGCGCTGGCCGTCGTATCGGGGAGGATGAGAATAAACTCCTCGCCGCCGTAGCGGGCTGCATAGTCATAGGGACGGATGTTTTCGCCAAGGGTTTTCCCCACGCAGGCAAGGGCACAGTCGCCCGCATGATGGCCGTGGTTATCGTTATAACGCTTGAAGTGATCAACATCGAGCATCAGCACACACATGGCAGCCTGTTGAGTCTGTGCATGGAGAGCCAGGCGCGGCAGGCTGTCGTCCAGCCAGCGTCGGTTGAACAGCCCGGTCAGGGCATCGATCTTTGAGTGCTGTTCAGAGATAGCTTGTTGCTGGCGGCTCTCGAAGATGACAAGGTTATCCTTGCGAACCCGTGAAGACAGTGTATAGAGCATGTTGCGGGCGAGACAGTTGGAACGCTCGATGAGTTTCCAGACGACCTCTTCATCAATGAGCAGTAACTGGCAGTCACAATCGGTTACCACGATCGCTGAAGGCCGTTTGCGTTCGATGATCGACATCTCGCCAACACAGTGACCGGCCTCAAGGTAGGTCAGCGCCTCATGGCCTTGCCAGTCGAGCCGCACCTGGACCCGGCCGCCGAGAATCAGGTAGAGCGTACGGTTGTCGCGATCCGGTGTCAGTAAAACATCACCGGCAGACAATAATGCCTGGCGTGCGTGTTTCAGCAGCCAGAGCAGATTGGCCTCACTTTCACCGCGTAAAATCTGCTGGGTCGCCAGTTGCTCGGTGGTCACCGGCCGGGGCCTGCTGTTGAGGGAAGACATATGGTCCTCTGGTTATATGTCGTATCGAATTTCTGACGGAATTCTGGCACAGTGTTATATATATACAATAGGCAAAGCATGGAACTGTGGGCTGTGCACAGGCGTTATGCGTCACAGATCACAAAAAGATGAATATGGATACATCCCTGATTCTGGATGCCAGCCGTCGCTGGCTGGAGACGGTCGTGATCCGGCACGGGCTGTGCCCGTTCGCCTCCCGTGTGCTGGACAAAAATGGCCTGTCTTTGGTTGTCAGTGAGGCAACCACGCCTGACGCACTGGTGCGGGACCTGACGGAGGAACTCTTGCGCCTGAACGATCATTCACGTGCGGAACTGGAAACCACCTTGTTGATACACCCCTACGTATTAACCGGGTTTCAGGTCTATAATGACTTTCTCAACGTGGTCGATGCGATTATTGACGAGGCCGGGTTACGCGGCGTGTTGCAGGTGGCGAGTTTCCACCCGGACTACCGGTTTGCCGATAGTCAGGCGGATGATGCGGCCAATTACTCCAACCGTTCACCATTTCCGATGCTGCACCTGTTACGTGAGGCCAGTATCGACGAGGCTGTCCGTGACTGGACAGCCAGGGGCCGGCAGATGGAAGATATCCCGCTGAGCAATACCCGGACACTCAGGCGCATGGGTAAATCGCTGCTCGAGAAACAGCTTCTCGCCTGCAAGGAAGCCGTGATTGAAAAAAAATAAAGGCACTCTCAAGGATTTTGTATGCTGACTGACTACCTTACTATTACCACTCCTTTACTGGTCGCCCTGCTGATGGGTGGCCTGATCGGCCTTGAGCGTGCCTGGCATGGTCGCCCGGCGGGGCTGCGTACCCATACGCTGGTGTGTGTCTCCTCGAGTTTATTGATGTTGCTGACGGTCTATCAATGGGACCTGTTATCCGCGACGGTACCGCTGGAAGCGATACGCATCGACCCGACCCGTATGGCCCAGGGCATCATGACGGGCATCGGCTTTCTGGGTGCCGGTGTAATCATGAAGGAAAAACTCACTATTCGTGGCCTGACCACGGCGGCCTCGATCTGGATGACCGCCTCCATCGGTATCATGGTCGGCCTGGGCTTTTATTCCTCGGCGGTATCCGCAACCGTGCTCACCCTGATCGTGCTGTCCCTGTTTGGACGCCTGGAAAACATGTTACCGGCGCGCCGCTTTGGTAACCTCATCCTGCGTTACAAGACCAGTGACGAATCTCTGCACGAAGATATCGACAGCCTGATCGCTGCCCATAATATCAAGGCATATCACCCGAGTTACCATCTGGATGACGAGGGCCGCATCCTTGAATACAGCATGACCATTTATACCAATAATGTGCATAACTTCCGCAAACTGGCAGAGAGCCTGCAGGGTGCCGAGCGCCTGGTTGAATTTAGCATCACGCCCAGCGGTAACTAGGAGCCTGCGAGACCGGCGAGCTCCAGAATAAACAAATCCCCCAGCGCTTCGCGAATCTGCTTTATCGCCAGGTGTTGGCCGTCACTCGGGTCTTCCCAGTACTGGCAGGTCATGCGCAGGACATCCGGTTGTCGGTCGGAATGCAGATAGAGTACGGTCATGTAGTTCTCATGCGGTGGGCCATTCGCGGAACTACTGCTGGCGACGATGGCCGGGGCCAATAACACGTTCTCAATCTCGCGCACCGTGCGCGTCACGGTGAAGGTGTCCGGTTCGACCACTTGTTGCTGGCGGGCACGGGTACGCAGTTCAAAATCACAATGCGGGTAATACTGATCCAGCTTCCAGCTGGAGTATTGTGGCTGGCCGTACTGGATCATCACGCCGGCATCATTCGCCGGAATAGTCAGCTGCCGGGTCAGGCGCAGTGTGGAACCGGCCGGGGGTGAAAAAAACGGCGAGCTGATATCACGTGGCGGCACATACTGGCAGGCCGCCAGTGCAAGGCATGAGATCAGGAGAATTATTTTCATGTACACCTCCGGCATAGCGGGTTTTCAGCTTGAGAGGTGGCCGGCAGACTGTCAAGTGAGTATTAGTACAGGGCCTGGCGGTAGCAGTCCGAGGCGTCCAGCGCCATATGCAGCAGAAGACCAGTGGCAACGATACGGAGCCTGGGCACGAGCAAGAGCATGCCATATACGGCCATGGCCGGCTCGGTATGTAACGGATGGGTGCCTATGCTGCAGCGGTCAGGGTCATAGACGGGGTCGGCGAGCAGGTGGTCAAGGTCAACCACGATAGTTGCGCACATGAGCAGCCAGGCGTGTTTCCAGGCCGGCCGAAAGGCCAGTCTGGCGACCACGCCGGGGACGAGGAAGTGGGCAAGGATATGTAAGGAAGCGGCTATCATGAAACGTTTATTCTAAAGCAGGGATTCGTATTATGACGGATAGTCGTGCAGACAGACAGGCCTTCTGCATCCCGGCGCCGCTCAGCGAGCATCAATACAAGCCTCTGTGCCGCTACCGGAAGAGCCGGGTTTATTTTTCGTATGCTATTCTGGCCGCATGCAAAACAGGTAAAAGCGAGTCAGGAGCAGAAAAGCATGAGTGCTGAAACACTGAGCCGGATCCTCTATGTGGAGGATGAAGCGGACATCCAGGCGGTCGCAAGGCTGGCGCTGGAAGCAATAGGTCAATTCACGCTGGAGGTCTGCAGCTCAGGTCAGGAGGCACTTGACAAGGCCGAGGCATTCGCCCCGCAACTGACATTGCTGGATGTCATGATGCCGGGTATGGATGGCCCGGACACGATGAAAAGGCTGCAGATGATCCCCGCACTGGCAGATGTGCCGACTGTCTTCATGACGGCCAAGGCACGGCCGCAGGAAATCATGGAATACAAGGAGCTGGGCGCTGCCGATGTGATTGCCAAGCCGTTTGACCCGATGACACTGGCCGCAACGATTAACGCTATCTGGCGGCGCCTTTGAGGCCTGTCTAGGCGTAATGGGCCTGCAAGAGCGCATTGGTGAAGCCGACCCGTAAATAAAAGCCGCGCGGCAGGGTCTGCATCGGCTCACCAGCCGGGCCGATGGCATAGACGAGCACGCGTGAATGTGCCGCCTTCGGGCGGATCTGTAATACCTCGCCATGCCGGGCATCCAGTGACTCAAACTGGCCCAATGCCACGGCTTCCATGAGTTCTTCCCAGTCCGCCTGCAGGGCGGCCAGCTGCTGTGCATCGGCGCGCCAGAGCAGAGCGTTGCCGATATGCCTGTCCGACAAGGGGATGTCGGCAGCGGCCTCGACGGGTAACCAGAGCACGTGGCGCAGCTTGTGATAAACACAACTGTCTTCCCAGCGAAGCCCACTGGCCGCACGTAGCGGTACGGTGCATACCCAGGTCGATTCCTGTACCTTGCCCTGCGCGTTGAGCGGCAGGGTTTTTAATTCGATACCCAGGGCACGAAAGTCGGGTTCGGATCGTCCGGCGGCATCGGCACCAAGTGCCTTTTCCACCAGCTCCCCCAGCCAGCCCTTGTGTTGTCGCAGGTTGGCGGGAACAGCAACATCAAGTTGCGCCGCCAGCTCAGCGACACTCAGGCCGGCAATGGCCCGGCAGCGCTCAAGGAGTTCCTGTTCGGTTGTTGGTGGGGACGGCATGATTTAATAAAAGCCCAACGCAGAGGCGCAGAGACGCGAAGATCGCTGAGACAATAAATAAATTACCATTTGTTTGGTTGTAGGCAAGATAACATTCAACTAATCCAATAATTCTTTGCCGTCTCGGCGTACTTTACGTCTTTGCGTTAAAAGAATTATTAAGGCTCTTATCAGAACACCAGGTTCATCTTGTGTCGGAATCAGTCTTCACGTAGCCAGGCACCGGATTTACCACCGGATTTTTTCAGTAATCGAACGCCATCGATAAGCATACCGCGGTCAACGGCCTTGCACATGTCATAGATGGTCAGCAGGGCTATCTGCACGGCGGTCAGGGCCTCCATCTCGATACCGGTTTTACCATCGGTCCGGGCGGTCACCGTGCAGGTCACACCATCCTCGCGAGTCAGGGCATCGAACTCAATATCCACATGGGTCAGGCTCAGCGGGTGGCAGAGCGGGATCAGCTCCGCGGTCTTTTTGGCGGCCATGATCCCGGCAACCCGGGCGACCCCGAGCACATCGCCTTTCTTGTGCTTGCCGGCACGGATTAGCTGCAGGGTAGCCGGTGCCATCAGGATGTGGCCGCCGGCCACGGCCTCACGTCGGGTCACGGTCTTGTCGGCGATATCGACCATGTGTGCTTCGCCGCGCGCATTGAAATGAGTCAGTTTGCCCATCGGTGGTACAATCTCCCTGGTGCAGGTCTGTTAAGTATTGAGTATAACGGGTCTGTACGCTGCGGGCATGTCTGCAGTAAATACATATTAATTATGAGGTCGTCCATGACGATACAGGTCCGATTCTTTGCCAGCCTGCGCGAGCGCATGGGCCGTGATGGCGCCGAGCTGGCGCCCGGCACGGCCGCTACGGTCAGCGAGGTCTGGGACGCGGTGAGCAATGGCGAGGCCATGCCCGATAACGTGCTCGTCACCATCAACCAGGATTACGTGCAAACACATGCCAGCGTGGCAGACGGTGACGAGGTCGCCTTCTTTCCGCCGGTCACCGGGGGTTAAGCATGGCCGAAGTCCGTCTCTTTCCTGACCGTCTCGAACCTTATGTCGAACTCGCGGCCTATGAGCGCGACCTGATCTCCCGTTTCGGTGTCGGCCAGTATGGCGCCACCACCAGCTTTGTCGGCAGCATGCGCGATTTCAACGAAGGTGACGAAGTCGCGAAAATGTTTCTCGAGCACTATCCCGGCATGACCGAGAAGGTACTGGAGAAACTCTGCGACCAGGCCATGGCCGACTATCCAATCCTCGACTGTCTCATCCTGCACCGTGTCGGTGACATCCTGCCGAATGACCCTATCGTACTGGTCGCGGCGTGGTCAGCACACCGTGGCGCGGCGTTTGATGCGGCCCGTTTCCTGATTGAAAAGCTGAAGACGGATGCGCCGTTCTGGAAGAAGGAGTCGATTTCAGAAGGTGAGCGATGGGTTGAGAAGAACACGGATGGTTAAGCGGGGCTTAACTTAAAAAGGCTTTTAAGTTTTTAAAGACAGTTGTTTTTTTTCCGCGCTGCGCCCAGCGCGTGTTACTTTCTTTGCTCGTGCAAAGAAAGTAACCAAAGAAAACACGCCCCGCGACTTGCATGTTTATTCAGTCGTCACTGAATAAACATGTTCCCTCACTGCTCGAAAATGGCCGGTACGCGCAGAACTCACCCGTTTGCTTAACGGCTTTTTACTCCCTTCGGTCGTGCCTACAAACGGGGTCGACTGCGCGTGACCTTCCGGCCATTTCCTGCGCGGATCGGCTTCATCGAAGGGGGTTAAAGTCTAATTCAGTGCTATTTTTGTTGTGAATAGTAATTAGGGCTCTTCACCAAATCAAGTGGGTAGGTTACCGTAGAAGCCATGAGAGACAAAGAATTATACGCGCAGATATTAGG
>NZ_JAVVES010000066.1:0-12992 GCF_032250955.1 Sulfuriflexus sp.
ACTGAAATCGCCTTATATCACGCGCTTGGAGCGCTACCTGCCCCGAAAACTACCCATGAATTTTTCTGACGAGGCGATTATTATTCCTTTCCCGTATTTTTACCCGGAATTTTGTATAGTCCATTCAGTCAGAATTCTAATAGGGCAACCCTCGATCAAAGCTGAACGTAGATCGGTTAAATATTGACCAATTTTCAGAAATCATCTTGGGGCATTTGTAAACCTCCCCAGTTTAGTGCCATTCACTGACCATTAAGCACTGGTCAACGTACGTAACTGACTGTTTTGAAAATTGTACAATCCCGTCAAATGACGAATGAAAGTTAGATTTTCAGGTTTAACTAAGACATCTGTTAATGTGCGGCATATTTCTTATGTCAAACTAGCCAATATTTGCCGGGATTTTGCCGGGATTAGTTGCGTATGGTTATGCTAAGTTATTGATTGCTGGACCGGGCGCCCCTTTTTAAAGTTAATACAATCAATAATTTACATAACACTTTGCCTCTACGAACCAGGCGCTCGGGCGTTCGAATCGCTCCAGGCGCGCCATACAAACAAAAGCACCTCCCTTGCGGAGGTGTTTTTGTTTGTGCGCCTGAAGATGACTTTTAGAACGTCAGCGGGGTCGGAGTCGTTGTCTAGAGGTGCTTTTGAACTACTCGCCAACGTTGCGGCTTGTTGTTGCAGCAAATCACCACGCCCGCACGACTCCGACCTCTTATCCATTTGCAGCGGGGTCGGAGTCGTTGTCTAGAGGTGCTTTTGAAATACTCGCCAACGTCGCGGCTTGTTGTTGCAGCGAATCACCACGCCCGCGCGACTCCGACCCCTTGTCCGTTCTATAACGATCACTTACTTTTTTTCGTATTTTTCATCCCGCGAGGGTATGAGACTATGGTCTGGAAAAGCCGTCAAATTTATTGTGCTTGTATGACTTATTATCCTTACATAAGGAGGTGTGGTATGAAAGCAGCATATTCACTTAAGAATGATGTCCCACTCTACGCACCTTGCCGCGAGCTCACTTTCAATGCTCCTTTGGGGTGGCTGAAAAAAGGTTGGCAGGATTTTCGGCGAGCGCCCTGGCATAGCCTGGTCTATGGCATGTTATTCGCGGGTCTCGGTTGGACACTTATTTACTTTTCATTGTTCTATGAGAGTGTCTTACTGGTCAGTCTCTTTATCAGCGCCCTGCTGGTTGGCCCCGCGCTCGCATTCGGCCTTTACGATATAAGCCAACAACTCGAACGGAAACGCAAACCGACCTTTGGTCACGAGCGGAGGAAGGCCATCCATGAGATGGGGCACGAGCTAATGCTCGCAATGTTGCTGAGCCTGGTGTACCTGATTCTTCTGATCCTGATATCGATGGTGACGAATATTATTACAGCACCCGAGCAGTTGGCTGTTTCTGCCGCGGTTCCCATTTCAGATACAGTTTCCTTATTATTAGCGGTTGTTTTTGCGGGCCTGCTGTTTTGTGCCAGCACATTCGCCTTGCCGATGATTCTGGACCAGGATGCCACTGCAATGACGGCAATAATAACAAGCCTTAATGCGGTGTGGCGAAACAAGTCGGTTTTAGCGCTCTGGGCATTGCTTATCCTGGCACTTGTAGCGGTAGGGTTCGCGACCGCACTGACAGGCTTCTTGTTCATAGCCCCGGTGCTTGGTTATGCTTCATGGCATGCATACCGCGAAACGATTATCACAACGGCATAAGGGGTAAAAGTACAGATATATATAGTTTGATCAAATCAATTGACCAGCTTAAACCGGTCCGCCCTTGATTAGGTACTGCTCTGCACGCAACATGTCTTCAGGAGAACCGTGCATAATCAAGGCATCCCGCTCCTGGATACGCATCTGGGCATGGGGATCTGCCCCTCTTATACCGTGCCGGCGTATAGCAGTGACATTAACACCACAAGTACTCAAGTGTAATTCCTTCAATGTTCGTCCAACCGCGAAGGCGTTATCCGGAATTGTGATGACCCGCAGTTGAGCACGCCGGTGCATACGTTTACGGCCATGAAATACGCCGCGTAGTAACCGGTAACGATCTGCCCGTATCCTGTCACTGCGTTCGGCTACTTTGGCGACCGGGACACCGAGCATCGTCAACACATGCGCCGCCATGGTCAAACTGGTTTCGAGTGTATCCGGGATGACTTCCGTCGCACCGGCATCGAGTAGCTCATCCAGGTGTTGCTCGTCGGTAGCGCGGACGATGGTGATGATATCGGGCCGCAGCTCATGCACATGGCCCAGTGTTCTCAAGGCAGCACGGAAATCGTCGAAGGCGATAACCACAACCTGGGCACGTTCCAGTCCGGCAGCGACCAGGATAGGACGCCGGCTGGCATCACCATACAGGACACGCTCGCCTCTCTCGGCGGGTTGGCGAAAGCGGTTGATATCAATATCAAAGGCGACATACTCCACCTTCTCTTCAGTCAGATACCAGGCAATGTTTTGCCCCACGCGACCATAACCACAAAGGATGACATGGGAACTCAGGTCCCTGGCGGCGGCTTCAACATTGTTGGCCACAGCCTGTTGACTCTGGCGCAGGCCGACACCGGCAAACCCTTCCGTCATGATCGCACTGTAGCGGATCAGGAGTGGTGCTATGGCCATGCTGAGCAACACGGCGGCGAGGATTACCTGGCTTGATTCGCCTTGCAACATTCCCATTTGCAGGGCAAGAAACAGGATGACCAGGCTGAATTCACCGGCATGGCCCAGTGCAATACCCGTGCGAATCGCCGTGACTGCAGCGGCACCTGTTGTCTTGATTAACACAAACACCAGCATGGCCTTCATTAGTATGAGCCCGGTGGTAACAACGACGACCGCCGGCCATATTTGCCTGAAGATTTCCAGATTGACCAGCATACCAACCGTGATGAAGAACAGCCCGAGCAGCACATCCTGGAAGGGGCGGATGTCGGCCTCAACCTGATGTTTGAATTCGGTTTCGCCCACTACCATGCCGGCCATGAAACCACCCAGGGCCAGCGATAACCCCATGACATGGGCGAATTGTGCCGCGCCGACGCTGACGACGAGTATCGCCAGCATGAATATTTCGGGTGAATGCAGACGGGCGATGTAGCGTAACAGTGGACGAATACCCATCCTGCCGACGAAGAGAAGAATAAAGAACACGGCGACACCCAGGGCCAGGGCTTCTGTCACGCTCGTGGCCTGTGACAACAGACTGCCACTGGTAATAACCGGCATGATCAACAGGAACACGATTGTGGCCAGATCCTGGAACAAAAGTATGCAAATTGCAGTTCGCCCATAGATTGAATTGACTTCGCCGTCTTCTATAAGCAGGCGAGACACAATGGCAGTCGAAGACATCGCCAGCGCCACGCCGACAGTGATAGCGGCGAGCAGGGGTATGCCTGCATAGCCGGCCAGCAACGCGAACATAGACGCAGTGAACAGCACCTGCAGACCACCTAATACGAGCACCATGAAACGGTCTGCCAGAAGACGTGACAGGGAAAATTCGAGACCGATAGTAAACATCAGGAAGATAATGCCGAATTGTGCTATTTGATGGATGGTAGGGAGATCGGGAACCAGGCTGAGGCCGTGCGGCCCGATTATCACACCAGCCAGCAAAAAGCCGATGATTGGTGACAGGCCAAGCGCTCTTACCAGCGCCGCTGATAACAGGGATGCTGTCAGTAAGATGAGTGTGGTATTGAGCATGGCCTCAGGTGAACATCAGTGGACTCCCGTAGCCATAATCGCCCGGCCCGGTCAGTAGCATGTCACCATAGACACCAATGTCGGTGACTGCTGTACCGCCGGGATTTTCTCGTGACTCAGCCTTGTTGCTTTGTCCAGGATGTACACCAACCGTTTGCATTGACTGCCTTGCCAGGAAAGATCTGACAGGGTCGCCAGTCACCGCTGTCCGACTGGACCAGCGCACAGTTGTGACAAAACTGGTCTTTTGCGGCGACGCCATACTTGTCAACACGCGGTGCCGCACTTGCGTCATGATGATATTTCAGCACCTTGGCTGTGAGGTCGTCTTCGCTTAGATGCGGTAGTCCCGCGGCCTGGGCCTGACCACCCGACATGATCTTGACGAATGGTATACTGGCAACTCCCGCGACTATGGTAAACAGGGCCCGGCGGCGCTGTGGGTTAGCTATCTTCTTTTGCATCGGTATATCTCCTTAGTTAGTCAATACACAAACGGCGTCTGGCTGATCGAGTCGCAGAACCATGCTTTCGCATACGAAAAGCTGGTAATGTATGCCGTCACTGCCTGCATAACCTACACGGAGATCTTGCCCCAGGACTATGCTGCCGGCGTGGCTGTCAACTGCCACTGGCATATTTACTGCTGCTTTATAGACGCCAAGGGTGCACAAAGACTTGAGGTGTTCGATCTGCAGGAGATCGGTATGCTCGTAGTGACGGAAAAGATTATTGTACTGTGTCGGTGGCAGCGCGAGTGAATAGGGGCCATGAAAACCGGCATTATCCAATGTCGTGATCGCCGCGAGGACGTTGTTTAGCGCCTTGTCCAGGCCTGACCAGTCAGTGGCCTTGACCTTGTTGCGACCTTTCGCATTGAGCAGTCCTTCCAGTCCGAAATCGGTTTGGCCAAAGTAGATGAATTCCTCTTCACGCCTGGCGACTGCCTCGGCAGCATCTTCCACATCTGCCAGACTCAGCGGCATCTCCTTGTCCAGGTATGCCGCCAGGCGCCGGGCACTGAGTCGACATGATTTGCGCAGCATAGGTACCGAAATCGCCTTGCTGACGATTGCCCCGGCCTCTCGCTCACCTGGGTCCCGGCAATAGTCATCCGCACCCAGTTCAAGCGCTGTTAATCCAGGTCCGAACGGTCCCTCGACTTCAAGAAAACGACGACCCGTCAGTAATGCCCTGGCGGCATCCACGGCAGCGGCATCAATTCGTTCCCAGATAAAGTCAGGGAAGGGCGCTTGTTCTCTATTGAGGTTATCCATACGGTTCACTCCTTCAACGAACCGATGGTATGGATTTTGATAACCTCATCATCTGCTTGCCTGGTGAGACTTTCTTCCACCTCGGTAATCGGAACCTCGGTAAACAGGTAGTTATGCAGGTGGCCATTAAAGTCGCTGTCGTTACGCCGCAACCACTCGGTTAGCATGGCGGCATGTTCCATTTCTTCGCGCATGTTATGCAACAATATAGCTTCCAGCTGATCATCATGACAGGCGTCGGCGCGTTGCCGGTACCAGTCGATTGCCTCAAGTTCTTCCTGCAGGGAAACCAGGGCGCGGTGCAGATCACGCGTTTCCTCACTCAAATCATCGTTGGCTTCATGCAGCCCTTCATTTGCCATGCTCGCGACCTCTCACCATTATCTGTCTGAAGACTTCGGCTATATTCTGTGGACACCAATATCCTTTCAATATGTTCTGCCCGCAGCATTGAAAAATATCAATGCTGTAAATCGATACGTTTTATGTGAAGTTATGTAGCAGGGCTGAATGAAGTAAGCAGACGTTGCCAACGCAGATACCGCAGTTAGTTGTCCGCGTCGGCCTCGTCCGTGCCAGCGGTGCCGGGTTGCGCGGCGAGGTTCAGGTGCCGGGCCGCCTTGGAGAGCAAGTGTGCGCTCACCGGTGCGGTGATGAACAGGAACAGCGTCACCAGTATTTCATGCAGGCTGATGCCTTCACCCTGGTGACTGAAATACACCGCCGAGGCGATGAGGATACAACCGACGCCAAGCGTGGTGGCCTTGGTCGGGCCGTGCAGGCGGGTGTAGAAATCCTTGAGGCGCAGCAGGCCGAGTGAGCCGATGAAGGTAAACACGGCACCGGTGATGATGAGTATCGAAAGCAGAATATCCATAAACCTGTCCTTATTCGATGATGTCGCCGCGCAGCAGATACTTGCACAACGCCACCGTGCCAACAAACCCCATCAGCGCGATCAACAGCGCGGCCTCGAAGTAGATGTTATTACCGAGGTAGATGCCGAACAAAACCAGCAGGGCGATGGTATTCACATAAAGTGTGTCGAGGGCGAGGATGCGGTCCGGCGCGCTCGGGCCGCGCAACAGCCGCCAGAAGGCAAAGGCCACGGCCAGCCCGACGAGGGTAAAGGCGATAAGCAATGCCGTGTCGATCATGATTCGAAAACCTCCTTCAGCGGTGCCTCGTAACGCTGCTTGATGGTGCGCAACAGCGCCTCGGGGTCATCAGTATTGAGTGCATGGATTAACAGGTAACGGCGATCGGCCGAGAGCTCTGCCGAGACCGTGCCGGGCGTCAGGCAAATGGTGTTGGACAACAAGCTGATGGCCAGTTCGGAATGCAGCGCCAGCGGCAGGCGCACGAAGGCCGGCCTGAGCGGCCTTGGTCCCCGCAGGATCAAGGCGGCGACAATAAAATTGGCAATGATGATATCCATCAGGACCACGACGATGAAGCGCAACAGGGTGAGTGGGCGGCGGATGACAACCTGTTCCGGCCAGAAGTGCAGCGTAAACAGCGGAATGATCCAGCCCAGCAACAGCCCGGGGATCAACGTGGCGACCGAGAGCTCGTTGGTTAGCAGCATCCAGACCAGTGCAAGCACCAGCGTCAGCAGTGGATGGGGGAAGAGTCGTCGCATCATGGTGTGAGCCCCCGGCCTGGTGCCAGTGGGGTGCCCAGCACCGCATGCACATATTCATCCGCTTGCAGCAACTGGTCGGCGGTGGCCCGGGCAAACTCATCTACCGGCCCGGCCCAGATCACCAGTGCCGCACAGAGCGAGAGCAGTCCCGTCGCCGGCAGCAACTCGCGCGTGCGCGATGCCATGGGTGGCTTGCCACTGGCGGGCGCTGCTGTTTCGGCACGGTAGAACAACACACTGCCGGCGCGTGCCAGCGCAATAATCGCCAGCAGGCTGGTGACGAGAATTACCCCCATGATCCATGCCAGCCACGGGTGCGGCAGCGCGGCCTGCAACATGAGCCACTTGCCGATGAACCCCGACATTGGCGGCAGGCCGGCGATGAGCATCGCCGCCACTACAAACAACCCGCCGAGCAGGCTGCGATCACACATGACGACGCCCGCCTCGAAGCGATCATCGAGCTCGCCGCGCCGGCGGCTGATGCTGTCAGCGAGCAGGAACAGGGCTGCGGTGGCGAAGGTCGTATGCGGCAGGTAATAGAGACCGGCGGCAATACCGGCACTCGAACCGAGGCCAAAGGCGGTGAGCAGTGAGCCAACCGAGGCCACCAGCAGGTAAGCCGTTTGCTGGCGCAGGCTGGCAGCGGCAAGCACGCCGAGCATACCGACGGCCAGCGTGAGCAGCGCCAGGGGCAGCAGCCATGCATTGAGCATGCCGGCCAGTAGACCGGCATCACCACCGAAGAGCAGGGTCTCCATACGCAAGATGCTATAGGCGCCGACCTTGGTCATGATCGCAAACAGCGCCGCCACCGGGGCACTTGTGTTCGCATAGGCCGCGGGCAGCCACAGGTGCAGGGGCAGTACCGCGCTCTTCAATGCAAACACGCCAAACAGCAGCAGCCCGGCCGCCTTTACCGGGCCGAGGTGTTCCGCTGGCAGCACCGCGATCTGGCGGGCGAGGTCCGCCATGTTCAGCGTGCCCATGATCCCGTAGAGCGTGCCGACGGCGAACAGGAACAGGGTCGAGCCGGCCAGGTTGATGACGACAAAATGCAGGCCGGCGCGCGTACGCAGACGGCCGCCGCCGTGCAGCAACAAACCATAGGAAGCCAGTAGCAGGATCTCAAAAAACACAAACAGGTTGAACAGGTCACCGGTCAGAAACGCGCCATTGAGACCGAACAACTGCAACTGGAACAGCACGTGAAAATGGCGTCCCCTGATATCGGTGCCGCGCACCGCGTACAGCAGCGCAAAGCACGCCAGCAGGGTGGTGATGAGCAGCATCCATATCGCCAGGCGATCCGCCACCAGCACAATGCCGAACGGTGGGACCCAGCCGCCGAGGGCATAGGTCAGGATCTCGCCGTTATGCACACGCGCGAGCAGGAGGATGGCCAGCACGACCTGGCCGATGACGGCGAGCAGGCTCAGCAGGCGGCGCAGTTCGATCGCAAACGGCCGCAATAGCAACAGCAGCACACCGGCGAGCAGCGGCAGCAACACGGGAGCGATGACCAGATGGTTCATGTGTCCTCCCGGCCATCGACGTGGTCGTTACCCAGCTCGGCGCGGGCCTTCAGGGCGAGCATGATGACAAAGGCCGTCATGGCAAAGCTGATCACAATGGCGGTGAGCACGAGTGCCTGCGGCAAGGGGTCGGCGTAACCCGGCGCGGTTGCCTTGATAATGGGTGGCTGGCCAATGGTCAACCGGCCCATGGTAAAGAGGAACAGGTTCACCGCGTAGGAGAGAAAGGTAAGGCCGAGCACCATGGGAAAGGTGCGCGCACGCAGTGTCAGGTAAACGCCGCAGGCCGTGAGCACGCCGATGACCAGGGCAACAAGGGCTTCCATCAGTATGATTCCTTTGTATCAACCGGCTCGTGACTGGCGCTGTGCATCAGACCGAGGTGAATGAGAATGAGCAGGGTCGCGCCGATCACGACCAGGTAGACACCGACATCAAAGGCCATCGCCGAGGCGATCTCGAACTTGCCGAGCAGCGGCCAGTCAAGATAGGTAAAGCTGGAGGTCAGGAAGGCATGTCCCACCAGCCAGCTGCCCAGCCCGGTGAGCGTGGCCAGCAGCAGGCCGGTTGCGATCAACGGGTGCATGTTCGCCGGCAGGCGCGACTGGGTCCAGTCCACGCCGTTGGCGAGGTACTGCATGATCAGCGCCACGGCGGTGATCAGCCCGGCGATAAAGCCGCCACCCGGCTGGTTATGGCCGCGCAGCAGGATGAAGATCGACACCAGCAGCGCCAGCGGTAACAGCAGCCGGGTCAAGGAGGCCATGACCGATGGATGCATGTCCCAGTTCCAGGGGCGCCGGCCGTCGGTCGAAGGCCCCGACAGTTGCAAGTGTTCGAGCATGGCAAAGATCCCCAGCGCCGCCAGCGCCAGCACTGCGATCTCGCCGAGGGTGTCGTAGCCGCGGAAATCGACCAGGATGACATTGACCACGTTGTAGCCACCGCCACCGGGCTTGGCGTTGTCGATAAAGTAACCGGCAATGCTCTGGTAGGGCCGGCTGAGCACAGACCAGGCCAGCAGCGTCGCGCCTATGCCGGACAGGCCCGCGAGCAGGACGTCACGCACAACACGCGGATGCCCCGATTCACGTCCCGGTTGCTGCGGCAGAAAGTACAGCGCCAGCAACAGCAGGACGATAGTCACGATCTCCACCGAGAGCTGGGTCAGGGCCAGGTCCGGGGCGGAGAACTTGACGAAGATCAGCGCCACCACCAGCCCCACCGCACCGATCAGCACCAGCGCCATGAACCGCTGCCGGTGCAGCACCACGGTGGCGATGGCCGCGAGCATCAGGCCACCGGCGGCGATCAGGCTGATGCCATCCAGCGGCAGCAGTTCGCGGGCACCACTCAGCGGGCTGCCGCTGCCCAGGTAACCCGCGCCGCCAAGCACCAGCACGGCGATAAAGAAACTCAGCATCAGGCGTTGCAGGCTGCCGGTATCAAGCCAGCGGGTAATGGCACAGGCGCCGGCGAACAGGGCCGTCATCAAGGCATCGAACAGGGTCTTGCCCTGCAGGCGGTTGCCGTATTGTTCGTGCAGGGCATAGAGCGGTGTGCGCATCGCATACAACGCGCCGCCACCGAGCAGGGCCACTATGCTCATCAACAGCGCCGGGCTGAAGCCGTGCCAGATCGCCAGGTCAAACGCAGGTGGCGCGGTCTGCAGCAGACCGGCCGCCGCCACCCGCAGCATGGGCTCGACGGTGAGTGATGGCAGGATGCCCACCAGCAGGCACAATGCCACCAGGACCTCCACCGGGATCTTCATCCAGCGCGGCGGTTCGTGCGGGGTCTTCGGCAGGTCGACGGGTTCACCATTGAAAAACACGTCATGAATAAAGCGGAACGAATAGGCCACCGCGAAGACCCCGCCAAGGGTGATGAGCACGGGCAGCATCCAGCCAAGCTGGAAGTAGGTGCCGGCGCTTACCGCCTCGGCAAAGAACATCTCCTTGGAGAGGAAGCCGTTAAGCAGCGGCACCCCGGCCATGGAGGCCGCCGCCACCATGGCCAGCAATGCCGTGTGCGGCATGTATTTCCACAGGCCGTTGAGTTTGCGCATGTCACGGCTGCCGCTCTCGTGGTCGATGATGCCGGCGGCCATGAACAGCGAGGCCTTGAAGATGGCGTGGTTGATCATATGAAACACGCCGGCCACGGCGGCCAGCGGGGTGCCGATGCCGAACAGTACGGTAATCAGGCCGAGGTGACTGATGGTCGAGTAGGCCAGCAGGCCCTTGAGGTCGTGCTGGAACAGCGCATAGAACGCGCCCACCAGGAAGGTCGCCAGGCCGACACTGCCGACCAGCCATGACCACTCCGGCGTACCCGAGAGGGCCGGGAACAAGCGTGCCAGCAGGAACACGCCCGCCTTCACCATCGTCGCCGAGTGCAGGTAGGCCGACACCGGCGTAGGCGCAGACATGGCATTCGGCAGCCAGAAGTGAAACGGGAACTGTGCCGACTTGGTAAACGCGCCCAGCAACACCAGCACCAGCATCGGCAGGTAGAGCGGGTGGGCGCGGATGATGTCACCTGAATCCAGAATAACCGATAACTCATAACTGCCCGCGATCTGGCCGAGCAGGACAAAGCCCCCGAGCATGGCCAGCCCGCCGGCACCGGTAATCGCCAGCGCCATGCGCGCGCCCTGGCGGGCATCGGCGCGGTGCTGCCAGTAACTGATGAGCAGGAAGGAGGAGAGGCTGGTCAGTTCCCAGAAGATCAGCAACTGGATAATGTTTTCCGACAGCGCGATCCCCAGCATCGCCCCCATGAACAGCAGCAGGTAACTGTAAAAGCGCCCCATCGAATCCTGCGCCGAGAGATAGTAGCGGGCATAAAAGATCACCAGCAGGCCGATGCTCAGGATCAAGAGCGCAAACAACAGCCCCAGGCCGTCAAGCCGGAACACCAGGTCCATACCCGCCTGCGACATCCACGGCCAGCGCTCGATCAGCGTCTCGCCGGCGAACACGGCGGGCAACTGCAGCGATAGCAGCAGCAGGGCCAGCAACGTCACCGCGCCGGCCGCCCAGGCAGCATACAGGCGGCCAAGGCGTGACACCCAGGCAGTCAGGGCGCTGCCGGCGAAAACGATCAAGAGAAGGGATAGCGTCATCCCGCTAGCTTAACCGGCTTGGGGGCTTTGGGGAACCAGCGTCATGCCGCTGGCTGAATACAAGGATAACGTTCATGCGTCGTTGAAGGGTAATCCCAGGGCCGTGACAAAGGTCTCGATCTCCTTGCAGCATGGCGCAGGTCGGGTCTGTAACAGGAAATGCGGGCCGTCGATGCCGACACTCTTCACATCCGGGCGCAGGCGCTGCATCTCGCGCGTGGGGTGGGTCGTGATCAGGCGATCATGTTGCGCATAAAGGTGCAGAACAGGCATGTCGCAGTGTGCATAAACCTCGCGCACGTTGACCGCGAGTACCGCAAGCAGGCGCTGGCGGGTGACGCGTGGCGGGATGCGCGCATGTATTGCAAGGGCCTGCTCGAGCATCTCGTCCGGCGCATCATAACCGGTGACGAATAAGCGCGCCATCCACTTGCGCGGCGGTTGCGCCAGCAGCCACTCGTGCATGACCAGCGGTGCCAGTTTCGACAACCAGGGCCGCGGGTTGCTCACAAAGGTCGCGCACAATACCAGCGCCCGGAGCTGGGGCGGTCGCTTCTGCGCCAGCAGTAATGCCAGCGGCCCGGCAAAGGACTCGGCGATAATAATAAACGGTGTCTCGGTCGGCAGGCGGTCAAAAAGCCGGTCGGCGAGCGCCGGATAGGAAAGGGTCTCCTGCTCGGGGTAGTCGAGGGTCAGCGGGGTCAACCAGTCGGGCAACTGCTTAATGAGCGGGCCGAACATCCGGCCCGTGCCATCGATGCCCGGCAACAACACGGCGGTAAGTGCTCCAGGTTCAGGTGGCATGCCTAGTCGCCGAACTCGATGTCTTCGCGAATGGCGGCAATGCCGGCGCGCGCGCATTCATCATCAACATCGCCGGTGACCTTCTTCGCCGGTGCGCCGGAGACCCCCACCGCGCCATAGAATTGCCCGCCTATCTGCACCGGCACGCCGCCGCCGATCAGGAGCACATCCGGCGCATGCCGCAGCCCCTGAAAACCATCCTGCATCTCAATGGTCGCGGTCTGGAAGCTGGCCGAGGTAACGGCCTTGAGGCGGCTCACCTCAATCGTGTGCGTGCCGGCCAGCGGATCACGCACCAGCGCCAGCAGGTTGCCACCGCGATCGACAACACTGGCCGTGACCTGGTAACCCTGCTGGCGGCAGGCCTCGGCGGCCTGGATGGTGAGTTTATGCGCCGAGCCAAACGACAATACCCGCGTCGTGAGCGAGGCGGATTCGGCCACAACGGCAGAAGGCAGGCAGAGCGCGGCAAGTAGCGCCAGAACGGGAACGTGTTTCATCGGGCATCCTCGGTTGTTGGTTTTGTCGTGAGTATAAGCCGCGAACCACGGCAAACCTCGGGTAAATAAGATGAACAGGTTAGATGAGGGAGTAAATAAGACAATGTGTTATCGAATCTAAATCCCCTCACCCTAACCCTCTCCCGAAGGGAGAGGGAATTAACGGAACGGCAATAGCGATGAGCATAAGCCGCGAACCGCGGCAAACTTCGGGTAAATAAGATGAACAGGTTAATTGATGAGCATGGATACATAAAATTTCATCATCCCTTAATCGGTGTTATCCCTTCTCCCTCAGGGATAACCAGCGCCTTTGCTGTCGTAGTTGGACAGCTTAGGCGAATGGCTAGTTGTTCCATCAGAAGGCCAGGA
>NZ_JAVVES010000067.1:0-12906 GCF_032250955.1 Sulfuriflexus sp.
TCCAATTTCCAGAAAACTATCTCTATTGCTCCAAATTCGCTATATTTTTACCCACTAATTTTTCCGAAGAGCCTATTATTCTAGTAGTGTCCCTGAAGTTATTTGGCCATTATATCAATCTTAAGTTCCGCCCAGATATCATCAATACGTCCTTTTACCGCCTCATCCATGACGATAGGCCGGCCCCACTCGCGCGTGGTTTCGCCGGGCCACTTGTTGGTGGCGTCGAAGCCCATCTTGGAGCCTAGACCGGACACGGGTGAGGCAAAGTCGAGGTAGTCAATCGGGGTATTGTCGATAATGGTGGTGTCGCGCGCCGGGTCCATACGCGTCGTCATGGCCCAGATGACATCGTTCCAATCGCGCACGTTAACGTCATCATCGGTGACGATCACGAATTTTGTATACATGAACTGGCGCAGAAACGACCAGACACCGAGCATGACGCGCTTGGCGTGGCCGGGGTATTGTTTCTTCATGCTCACGCAGGCCATGCGATAGGAGCAGCCCTCCGGCGGCAGGTAGAAGTCGGTGATCTCCGGAAACTGCTTTTGCAGGATGGGTACAAAGACCTCGTTCAGGGCGACGCCGAGTACGGCCGGTTCATCGGGCGGCCGGCCGGTATAGGTGCTGTGGTAGATCGGGTCCTGGCGATGAGTAATGCGGTCGATGGTGAAGACCGGGAAGCTGTCGACCTCGTTGTAATAGCCGGTGTGGTCGCCGAATGGCCCCTCTTCGGCCATGTCATCCGGGTGAATGTGGCCTTCCAGCACGAATTCGGCGCTCGCCGGGACCTGCAGCCCGGAGCCGATGCATTTGACGACCTCGGTCTTGCCGCCGCGCAGCAGGCCGGCGAAGGCATATTCGGAGAGGCTGTCCGGCACCGGGGTGACCGCCCCGAGGATGGTCGCCGGATCGGCGCCGAGGGCGACGGCGATCGGGAACGGCTCGCCGGGGTGTTTGGTCTGCCAGTCGCGCAGGTCGAGTGCGCCGCCACGGTGTGCCAGCCAGCGCATGATGACCCGGTTTCTGCCGATCACCTGCTGACGATAGATACCGAGATTCTGGCGTTCCTTGTCCGGGCCCTTCGTGACTACGAGCCCCCAGGTGATCAACGGGCCGGCATCGCCCGGCCAGCAGGTCTGGATCGGCAGTTGCGAGAGATCGACGTCCTCGCCCTCGATGACTTCTGCCTGGCAGGCGCCCTTGCCCAGAACCTTTGGTGACATGTTCAGCACCTGCTTGAAGACAGGCAGCTTGCTAAACGCGTCTTTCATGCCCTTGGGCGGCTCGGGCTCCTTGAGCATGGCCAGCAGCTTGCCGACTTCGCGCAGGGCGCTGACCGATTCCTCGCCCATGCCGAGGGCGACGCGCTCGGGGGTACCGAACAGGTTGCCAAGCACCGGGATGCTTGAGCCTTTTGGATTTTCAAACAACAGGGCCGGGCCGGCGGCGCGCAGGGTGCGGTCACAGATCTCGGTCATCTCGAGATGCGGGTCAATCTCCTGCGTGATGCGCACAAGCTCACCGCGTGCCTCAAGCAGGCGGATAAAGTCGCGGAGGTCTTTATATTTCATAGACACTTAAATACGGAAGCCGCCGTGGCGTCGCAGATTCCGCCAGTCCAGCCACTTCATGCCAGCAACGAAGCCGATAACGATTAGCATAAGGATACCGATCCAGAGCCAGGTCATCTTGATCTGGATGCCGCCGTCTTTGACTACCCCGGCTGGCTGTGCGGGTGGCAAGGCCAGCGCATCTCGAACGCGTTTGAGGGTGGCCAGCAGGTTGCGATTTTCGGCCAGCAGGCGCTCACTGTCAGCATTGAATGCCTGCAAGGTATCGTCGTCGGCAGGCGGTGCTGACTGCTGCAGCTTTGCGACTTGTTGCTTTAGCGCGGCGATATTGGTATTGGCCGCGGCGAGCTTTTTCTTTTCATCACCGAGCTGGTTGCGCAGGCGGTCGAGCTGGACGCCGAGCTCCTTGCGTTGCCGACTGAGCTCCTCGATTTCATCGGCGCTGTTATCGGCACGTTTGAGTTTTTCCATCTGTTCTTGCACGGCACGTAATTCGGCCTGGGCAAGGGCCAGTTGTTCATTCGCCTGCTGCTGCTTGTCAGTGAGTTCGAGCACCACCAGCTGTGCCGGCTTGTGTTCGATCATGTAGGCTTTCTCGATCCAGCCAGTGGAACCGTCAGGGCCGCGTACCTTGACGAAATTATCCAGGCGGTCGAGAAGCTCCAGCGGTGTACCGGTAGGCAGGGTGGTTAACAACGTGCTCTCGACGTTGGCCTGTTCGTAAACACCGACCAGGACCTTGTCCGTGATGTAATAGGTTTGCGCCTGCGCTGTCAGTGCTGGCAGCAGCGCACTAAAAAAGGCAACCCATTTTATTCTTTTCATGCCTTACCCCGACTTGTTATTTATTTTATTTTAAGCAGCGATACCGGTATGGCGTAGCAAGGCATCAATGTCCGGTTCACGCCCACGGAATTCAACAAACAGATCCATGGCCTCACGTGAGCCGCCCTGTTCGAGGACACTGTGCAGGAAGCGCAAGCCGGTATCGCGGTCAAAGATACCGCTTTCTTCAAAGGCAGAAAAGGCATCACTGGATAATACCTCCGCCCACTTGTAACTGTAATAACCGGCGGCATAGCCACCGGCGAAGATATGCGTGAAGCTGTTCGCAAAGCTGTTGTATTCCGGCGGGGAAAATACGGCCACCTGTTCACGCACCTCGTTCAGCAGTTTGTCGATATCGGTTTCGACCTCGGTGCTGTACTCGAGGTGGAGGCGGAAATCGAACAGGGAAAACTCGAGCTGGCGCACCATCTGCATACCGGACTGGAAGTTCTTCGCTGCATTCATGCGGTTGAACAGGTCCTCCGGCATGATCTCACCGGTCTGGTAGTGGCGGGCAAACAGGTTGAGCGCCTCGCGCTGCCAGCACCAGTTCTCCATGAACTGGCTGGGCAGCTCCACGGCATCCCATTCGACGCCGTTGATCCCGGCGACGCCGGCATAGTCTATGCGGGTCAGCATGTGTTGCAGGCCATGGCCGAACTCATGGAAGAGGGTAATGACTTCATCATGGGTGAACAGCGCCGGGTTATCGCCAACCGGCGGCGAGAAGTTGCAGGTCAGGTAGGCAACCGGTGTCTGCACGCCGGCCTCGTGACGGCGGCGCACGATGCACTCGTCCATCCAGGCCCCGCCGCGCTTCTTGTTACGCGCGTACAGGTCAAGGTAAAACTGGCCACGGAGTTCATTCTGGCTGTCGTAAATTTCGAAAAAGCGGACATCCTGGTGCCAGGTATCGACATCGTGACGTTCACTGACCTGCATGCCATAGAGCTTGTTGATAACAATAAACAGCCCTTCGAGGGCGCGGTCTTCCGGGAAGTAGGGTTTCACCTCTTCCTGGGTAATGGCGTAACGCTGCTGACGCAGTTTTTCACTGTGGTAAGCGATGTCCCAGGCATTCAGCCGGTCGACGCCGAATTCGGCCTTGGCAAATTCCTGCAGTTCAGAAAATTCCGCGCGCGCCATGCTAACCGAGCGTTCGGCGAGGTCATTGAGAAAGCCGAGGACGGCATCGGGGTTGCTTGCCATCTTGGTGGCCAGGGAGCGTTCGGCGTAATTTTTGTAACCGAGTAGTTGCGCGACCTGGTGGCGGCGCTTGAGGATCTTCTGCATGTTCGCGGCGTTATCCCACTTGCCGGCATTTGGGCCGTGCGCGGAGGCGCGCGTGACGTAGGCCTGGTACATCTCTTCACGCAGTGCTGCATCATCGGCATAGGTCATGATGGGATAATAGGACGGGAACTCGAGCGTAAATAACCAGCCGGCCTTGCCGGCTTGCCTGGCATTCTGGCGCGCCAGGGCGATGGCGGATTCCGGCAGCCCGGCCAGTTGCGCCTCGCTCTCGATATATTTTTCCCAGCCGTGGGTGGCATCGAGGACGTTTTCTTCAAACTTTGAGGTCAGGGTCGAGAGTTCCTGCTTCAGTTTTTTGAAGCGGGCCTTGTCGGCGTCGTCAAGCGCGATGCCGGAAAGATGAAAATCACGCAACGCGTTGTCGATGATCTTTTGCCGCGCGGTATCGAGCCGGCTGTATTCCTCACTGCCGGCGAGCTGCTGGTAGGCACGGAACAGCGCCTCGTTCTGGCCCATCTCGGTGCCGTATTCGCTCAGCTTCGGCAGGCACTTGTTATAGGCCTCGCGCAGGGCATCCGAGTTCATCACCGAGTTCAGGTGACTGACAGGCGACCAGGTGCGGCTGAGTTGTTCTTCCATTGCCTCGATCGGCGCGGCCAGGTTGTCCCAGGTGTAAACGGCGTTCGCGGCGAGCAGATCGTTGATGCGCCGGCGGTTCTCGGCCAGCAGCTGATCAATGGCCGGTTCGACATGTTCGGGTTTGATTTGCGAGAACGGCGGCAGACCTTTCATTTCGAGCAGGGGATTGGGCATACGAACAAAGAATCCTTTAATTTGCGGTGAACACAAGTTGGCGGCAGCAAGCGCCGTTTAATTAATCTATTATGCACACCTTATATATAGCCGTCAGCAGGAATTACAAGCATGGACAACAACCATACAGAGGAGCAGGGCTTTTACAACCTCGGCCCGGACACGATTCTCGACGCGGTAGAGCTCTTTGGCCTGTGGCCGAACGGCAGCATGCTGGCGCTGAACAGTTACGAAAATCGGGTTTATCGCCTGGGCATCGAGGAAGCGGCACCTGTGGTGGTGAAGTTTTACCGCCCCGGCCGCTGGTCGGACGAGGCCATTCTCGAGGAGCACGCCTTTGCCCTCGAACTGGCCGAGGCCGAGGTGCCCGTCGTCGCCCCGCTCCGTGATGACAATGGCGAGACGCTGTTCCACCATGCCGGGCACCGTTTTACTGTCTTCCCCTGCCAGGGCGGGCGCATGCCGGAATTGAGCGGCGGCAAGGATTACGAGATCCTGGGGCGCTTTATCGGCCGGATTCATGCGATTGGCCGCATCCGGCCTTTCCGGCACCGGCCGACGATCACGATAGAGAGTTATGGTCACGAATCGTACCAGTTTCTGCTCGAAAAGGGCTTTTTGCCAGCGGAGCTGAACCTCGCCTATCGCAGCCTGGTTGAGGATATCCTGCCGGTGATCGAGGCCTGTTTCCAACGGGCCGGCGAGGTTGACCAGATTCGCCTGCACGGTGACTGCCACCCGAGCAATGTGCTGTGGACGGAGACCGGTCCGCACTTTGTCGATCTTGATGACTGCCGGACTGGGCCGGCCATTCAGGACCTGTGGATGCTTTTGAATGGTTCACGCGCCGAGATGACCATGCAGATCGGTGATTTACTCGAGGGTTATACGGAGTTCTGCGATTTCAATCCGCGCGAATTGCACCTCGTCGAGGCGTTGCGCACCCTGCGCATGCTGTATTACTCGGCATGGCTGGGGCGCCGCTGGGAAGACCCGGCGTTCCCGCGGAATTTTCCCTGGTTCAACAGCCAGCAATACTGGGAGCAACAGATCCTCGCCTTGCGTGAACAGTTCGCCCTGCTCGATGAGCCGCGGCTGGTGTGGGATTAACGCTGCTGGCCGGACTAGCTGATGGCGTTGGCCAGCCAGATCAGGGCAAACATCAAGGTCACGAGAATGATGACGGCCTTGCCTACATTACCGAGTGCTTTGGAATCGCCTGCCTGTAACATCATGCCAATTTCTCCTTATCTTCTGTGTATGGAAATCGGGATCATGCTAGCGCGACCGCCCGTGGAAAAAATTGATTTTGATCAATATCACCTGTGGTTCACAAGGTTATTATATGCCAATATAACAATATATTAGTCAGCTTGCTAGAATCACCCTTCTTCACGACACAGCAAAACAGGTACAACAAATGAGCAAACAATATGATCTTATTGCCATCGGCGGCGGTTCCGGTGGTCTGTCGGCAGCGGAGCGGGCGGCGAAGTACGGCGCGAAATGCGCGGTGATTGAAAGCGGACCGATGGGCGGCACCTGCGTCAACGTCGGTTGCGTGCCGAAAAAGGTCATGTGGTATGCAGGCATGCTCGCGCATGCCGTGGAAGACGCGCAGGGTTATGGTTTCGCCGCGCAGAGTGGCGCGCTGGACTGGGGCCGGCTGGTCGAGGGCCGCGAGGGGTATATCCAGGGCATTAATGACTGGTATCACACCTTCCTGGCCGACTCGAACATCGATGAGATTGTAGGCACCGCCCGCTTTATCGATGCGCATACGGTCGAGGTGAACGGGGAACAGTACACGGCCGAGCATATTGTCATCGCGCCGGGCACACGGCCGAGTGTGCCGGCCATGCCGGGTGCCGAACTGGGGATTACCTCGGACGGCTTCTTTGCCCTCAAGGAGCAACCGAAACGCATGGCCGTTGTCGGCTCCGGCTATATCGCCGTTGAGATCGCCGGCCTGATGCGCGCACTTGGTACCGAGGTCAGCCTGATCATCCGGCGTGAACATGTGCTCGGGAACTTTGACCCGATGCTGCGCGAAGTGTTGATGGAGGAGATGGTGAATGCCGGCATCAACATCATGTCGAGCATGGAGATCGAACAGGTCGAGAAGGCCGACGACGGCAGCCTGACCCTGAGTTGCAGTGGCGGCCATACCCTGACCGGTTTCGATAGCGTGCTGTGGGCCATCGGCCGTGAACCGAATATTGGCGACCTGAACCTGGCCGTGACCGGCGTGGAGATTGACAAGGCCGGTTATATCCCGACCGACGAGTTTCAGAATACCAATGTGGCCGGTGTCTACGCGGTCGGTGATGTGACCGGCCGCGCGGCCCTGACCCCGGTCGCGATCGGGGCGGCGCGGCGGCTTGCGGATCGCGTGTTTAATCATCAGTCTGATCGCAGGCTCGATTATACAAACATCCCCACTGTGGTCTTCAGCCACCCACCGATCGGCACCGTGGGTCTGAGTGAAGATGAGGCCCGCGCCGAACACGGCGACGCCGTGAAGGTCTACACGTCACGCTTTACGCCGATGTACCATGCCCTGACCGAACACAAGACGCAGACCGCGCTCAAGCTTGTCTGTGTCGGCGCACAGGAAAAGGTGGTGGGTATTCACATCATTGGTCTCGGTGCCGATGAAATGCTGCAGGGCTTTGCCGTAGCGCTGCGCATGGGTGCGACCAAGCAGGATCTCGATGACACGGTCGCGATTCACCCGAGCAGTGCCGAAGAACTCGTGACCATGCGCTAGGCACGGGATGCCCATGACAATACGCGACTTTGAAAAACATCGCCCGCAGATCGCGGCCAGCGCCTTTATCGACGAAACAGCCGTGGTTATCGGTGATGTCGAGATTGGCGATGACGTTTCGGTGTGGCCGACGAGCGTGGTCCGCGGCGATGTAAACAGCATCCGCATTGGTGCCAAAACCAATATCCAGGACGGTTCGGTGCTGCATGTGACGCACGACAGCGAACATGCTCCCGGTGGCTATCCGCTGCATATTGGCGAGGGCGTCACTGTCGGGCACCGGGTCATCCTGCATGCCTGCACGATTGGGGATTATTGCCTGGTTGGCATGGGAGCGACCGTCCTCGACGGCGCCATTCTCGAAGACAAGGTCATGCTCGGCGCCAACAGCCTGGTCTCACCGGGCAAGGTGCTGGAGGGCGGCAATCTTTACCTGGGCAGCCCGGCGCGGAAGGTGCGCCGACTCAGGGACAGTGAACTCGCCTGGCTGGAATACTCCGCAGCCCATTACGTGGTACTGAAAAACCGCTACCAGGCGGGGTGAAATAGCCGGTTTGCTGCCGGTTTGTCCGGAAAACCGGACCATTGGTCAACATTTAAATTGCTTTCCCGATCCGTCATGGCAATATGAAAAAATAACAATGGAGGCAAGCCATGGAAATCTATATCGGCAATATCCCCGACGATGTCGATGATTACGATTTACGCAAGTTCTTTCAGGTCACGGGTGAGCAGGCCAGTTTCAGGATAATCAATCGTGAAGGTGACCACGACAAGGCGCGGCGTTATGGCCTGGTCACTCTTGAGCTGGAAGGTCTGGGGCGGCAGCTTATCAAGCGTTTCAATGGCATGCTGTTTAGAGACCGGCGTATCTCGGTCAGGCCGTTTACCCATCGTAATTACAGCAATGAACGCCGCGCACTGAACTGGCGTGAGCAGGACTGGGACAAGACAGAGCGTCGAATGCAGGATCGTCGTGGCGTACTGATACCGGGACGGCGTATCGCCAGCGAAGGCAAGGCGGTATTTACGCTAGGCTGATTCGCGCAGTAGTTGAATCACCGTGGCCGTCTCCGGTTGCACGCCCCGCCAGAGGTAGAATGATTCGGCCGCCTGCTCGACCAGCATCCCCAGGCCATCCAGTGACTGGCTGGCGCCGTGCTCGTTGCCCCAGCGCACAAAGGCGGTCGGCTCGTCGCTATACATCATGTCGTAACAGACACCACCCCTGACCAGTACGCTCTCCGGAATTGCCGGCACCTCGCCCTTCAGGCTGGCGGCGGTGCCGTTGATAATCAGATCAAACGTCTCACCGGCCAGCAACTCGAAGCCGCCACCGGTGACATTGCCGGCATCGGCAAATTTTCCTGCCAGCATCGCGGCCTTTTCGGCAGTCCGGTTGGCAATCACCAGCTGCGCCGGGTTTTCCATGAGCAGGGGCAGGAGTACACCCTGTACCGCCCCGCCGGCACCGAGGACGAGCAGGCGCTTGCCCTGCAGGGACAGGCCATGATTATGCGTCAGGTCACGGACCAGTCCCGCGCCATCGGTGTTGTCAGCAAAGATACTGCCATCCTTGTTCAAGACCAGCGTATTTGCCGCCTCGGCCTTGAGTGCGCGCTCGCTGTGCTGGTCGGCCAGGGCAAAGGCATCGGTCTTGAAGGGCACGGTGATGTTCAGGCCGCGTCCGCCGCGTAAACGAAAATCCGCGACGGCCTCGGCAAGCTTGCCGGTCTCGACCAGGATGGCCGTGTAGTCCAGGTCCTGTTGTGTCTGGGATGCGAACGCCGCGTGGATACGCGGCGATTTACTGTGGGCGACGGGGTTGCCCATGACGGCATAGTGATCGGTCATGGTCAGGTGAAGATGCCCTTCAGGGTATAGAAGAACAGGATGGAAAGAACGGCCCCGGCGGGCAGGGTAACAATCCAGGAGAGGAAGATGGCGCGCACGACATTCATGTTCAGGGCATCCATGCCGCGGGCCAGCCCGACACCGAGAATACCGCCGACCAGTGTATGCGTGGTGGAGATCGGCAGGCCGGTGCCGGAGGCAATCACCACGGTCACTGCCGCCGCCAGGGTCGCGGCAAAACCGCGGCTTGGCGTCAGCTGGGTAATACCTGTACCGACAGTGGCGATGACCTTGTGACCATAGGTGATCAGACCGATGATGATGCCGGTGCCACCGAGAAGCAGTATCCAGACCGGCAATGCTGATTTCTGTGCAACCGCGCCATTGTTTTCAACAATACTGACCACGGCGGCAAGCGGGCCGACGGCATTGGCGACATCGTTGGAGCCGTGCGCGAAGGCCATGGCACAGGCGGTAAAGATCATCAGGACGCTGAAGATCTTCTCAACATTGGTAAAGTGGAAGTCCCGGTCTGCCGCGGGGTCAAAGCGAAGGCGGCGTATGGCGATGATGCCGATAACCATGGAAAGGAAACCGATTACGAGCGCGATAGTATAGTTTTGCAGGGTACTGAATTCGAGGCCGATGTGCTTGAGACCTTTGAACATGGTCACCAGGGCGATAACGAAACCCACCAGGAAGATATAGAACGGCACATACCGCCTGGCGTTCTGCAACGGCTCATCGGTATTCAGGATCAGGCGCTGCACGCTGACGAACAACCAGTAGCCGATAATGCCAGCCATGGCGGGAGAGATGATCCAGCTCATGGCGATCTTGCCGACCTTGCCCCACTGCACGGCGTCGATGCCGATACCGACGGCAGCGAAGCCGACGATCGCCCCTACAATCGAGTGAGTGGTGGAGACCGGCCAGCCGGCGCGGGAGGCAATCAGTAACCAGATGCCGGCAGCAAGCAGTGAGGCCAGCATGCCGAAGATCAGGAGTTCGGGCTGCCCTGCCAGCAGGTTGGCATCGAGCATGCCTTTGCGGATGGTGGAGGTAACCTGACCACCGGCAAGGTAGGCGCCGGCAAATTCAAAAATAGCGGCGATAATAATCGCCTGCTTGATGGTGACCGCCTTGGAGCCAACCGAGGTGCCCATGGCGTTGGCGACGTCGTTGGCACCGACACCCCAGGCCATAAAGAAGCCAAAGGCACAGGCCAGGGCAATAAAGGTAATACCGAATTCTAAAGTCACGTTTAACCCCTTTACTAGCGTGCGAGCATCAATTCAAAACGACTACCGACACGCTGTGCCAGATCCGCGAGGTCACCAACCCAGTCGATGACCTTGTAGAGGAACATCACCTCAACAGGATCCATTTCTTTTTCTTTGGCAAAGACGGCTGAACGGATCTTGACCTGTATTTTGTCGGTTTCACTTTCGATGGCATCAAGCTTTTTGATCATGGATTCCAGCAGCGATAATTCCTTGCCGCCAAAGCCGGTTTCCATGAGTTCATCGAGTTCGTTAATAGCCGTCTGGGCCTGGGCCGAGGCCTCAATACAGCGGCCGACATATTCCATAAAGGCGTCATGGAGGGCTTCAGGGAGGACGATCTTGCGGCCGATAATCAGGCCGGCTATGTCCTTGGCCTTGTTGGCGATCTTGTCCTGCATGGTCAGGACCTCAAGCAGGTCACGACGGGAAACCGGCATGAACAGGCTCTTGGGCAGGTGCATGCGTAATTCGCGTTTGAGCTTGTCGGCCTGGCCCTCGAGCCTGGCGATTTTTTTCTGTTGTGTACGGGCCTTTTTCCAGTCTTCCTGTATGACGGCCTCGAAGAACGGCACGAGTTCAGCGATGCATTCCTGCACGCTGGCCATATGGGTTTGCAAGGGTTTGACTGGAGAGCTTCCGAACAGACTGGAGATCGTTGATCTGGCCATGGTGGGTGTCCTCTGGGTACCGCTTTTCGGTACTGGTTCCCGGCACTGCTATCAGTGCCAGCGTTAATATCAGGGCTTCTATTTTGGCGCGCAGTATAGCGACTGCGATCCTCATTGCAAACAGTTTATGACATTTTTATGAAGGCAATGCCGGGGCGTATAGGCCTCAGGCCTCGCGCAGCCACTGTGCGGCTCGTTTGGCAAAATAGGTGAGGATGCCATCGGCACCGGCGCGCTTGCAGGCGAGCAGGGACTCCATGGCCACGGCACGCTCATCGAGCCAGCCGTTTTGGGCGGCGGCCATGTGCATGGCGTATTCGCCACTGACCTGGTAGACATAGGTTGGTGCACCAAATTGATCCTTCACCCGACGAACGATATCCAGGTAGGGCATACCGGGTTTAATCATGATCATGTCGGCACCTTCGTCGAGGTCGAGACCCACCTCCCATAATGCCTCATCGGAATTGGCCGGGTCCATCTGGTAACTGAACTTGTTACCCGTCCCCAGGCTGGCGGCCGAACCGACAGCGTCACGGAACGGGCCGTAATAGCTGGAGGCATACTTGGCGGAATAGGCGAGGATACGGGTGTGGATATGATTTTCGGCCTCGAGCGCCTCGCGGATCCGGCCGACCCGGCCGTCCATCATGTCAGAGGGGGCCACCACATCCGCGCCGGCGTCGGCATGGGAGAGGGCCTGTTGCACGAGGACATCAACGGTCTCGTCGTTGAGGACGTAACCACTGGCATCAATCAGGCCATCCTGCCCGTGCGTGGTGAAGGGGTCGAGGGCCACGTCGGTAATGACGCCCAGTTCGGGGTACTTCTCCTTGAGGGCGCGCACGGCCCGTTGTGCCAGGCCTTCCGGGTTGTAGGCCTCGCGGGCATCCTCGGACTTCGCCTCCGGTGGCGTGACTGGAAACAGGGCCACGGCCGGGATGCCGAGGGCAACGAGCTCAGCGGCTTCTTTCAGAAGCTCGTCGATACTGAGCCGCTCGATGCCGGGCATGCTGGCGACCGGTTCGCGCTGCCCTTCGCCTTCGAGGACGAACATAGGATAGATGAGGTCATCGACCGTGAGCGTGTTTTCGCGCATGAGGCGGCGTGAAAAATCATCGCGCCGCATACGCCGCATACGTGCCTGTGGAAAACGGCCATGGCCGGTATCAGGTGTGCTCACTGTGATCCCCTTCTTTTGAGTTATCAGGGGATCGTACCCGAGACGGGTATTTAGTCAAACATGGTTGTCTAGCGGAACTGGTGCATGACCAGGGGTTGCAGGAGCAGGGCGATGAATATCGAGGTGGAGACCTCGCGAAGCAGGGGCAGATCGACAGCCATGAGCCATGTCAGCGCCTGGTTGCCGAGCAGTAGGAGGGCAATAAGGAAAGCAATTTTGATGAGCATGGTAGCGGCTCCACATAGAGATAAGGACAACACTATTATCTTCTCTAAAGTACACCGGACGGCGGGCACTACTTGGCACTTCCCCTGCGACTGCGGTCACAAAACGAATAAATACCAATAACCATAAAGGCTTACGGAAAATGGCCATTTCCAGGTTGATCGCCAATAGCCTGCCCCGCTGACCCTGATTTGTGCAGCCGGGGCCTGTTTCCAGCCAGGACAGACTGGTCTCGGCGGGCTGGCCCGGTATGCGGTCATGCCGTTACCGGGCTTTGCCGTCTGGTGAATTCTTGTCACCGGCTCGTCGCGGGCTGGCCTGAAATGAGAGGCAAGCGGCATGCTCTGGTGCTAGACTTATTTATAGGAAAACACTGCTGTCCCGTTAACATAAGCCTGACAATCGGTAAGTTTCGGATAAATAGGGTAAACAGGTTGATAGATGCGCA
>NZ_JAVVES010000068.1:0-12562 GCF_032250955.1 Sulfuriflexus sp.
TTCACCTTGGCGGACTGGATCTTTATCCTGATGGTGTTATACGGTAAATCTTACCCACCACATCTGGGGAAGAGCCACTTAAAGTAAAGGTACAATCAAGAGAGCCACAATATTAATAATTTTAATAAGCGGGTTGATCGCCGGACCAGCAGTGTCCTTGTAAGGGTCGCCGACCGTATCGCCGGTCACGGCGGCCTTGTGGGCCTCGGAACCCTTGCCGCCACAGTTACCGTCTTCGATGTATTTCTTGGCGTTGTCCCAGGCGCCGCCGCCGGTGGTCATGGAGATGGCGACGAACAGGCCGGTGATGATGGTGCCGAGCAACAGGCCGCCGAGTGCCTTCGGGCCGAGGATGAGGCCGACCAGCAGCGGTACGAGTACCGGCAGCAGCGAGGGCAGCATCATTTCCTTGATCGCGGAGCGGGTCAGCATGTCAACGGCGCGTGAGTAATCCGGTTTGGCGGTCCCTTCCATAATGCCGGGGATTTCCCTGAACTGGCGGCGCACTTCGACGACAACACTACCGGCGGCACGGCCGACGGCCTCCATGGCCATGGCACCGAACAGGTAAGGTACAAGCCCGCCGATGAACAGGCCGATTATGACCATGTGATCGGAGAGGTCGAAGGCGTTGATCGTGCTTGTGTGAACATTTAATTCATGCGTGTAATCGGCGAACAACACCAGTGCCGCGAGTCCGGCCGAGGCGATTGCATAACCCTTGGTGACGGCCTTGGTGGTATTGCCGACTGCATCGAGGGGATCGGTGATGTTGCGGATCTTTTCATCGAGTTCGGCCATTTCGGCGATGCCACCGGCATTGTCGGTGATCGGGCCGTAGGCATCGAGGGCAACGACGATGCCGGTCATGGAGAGCATCGAGGTCGCGGCGATGGCGATCCCGTACAGGCCGGCGAACTCATAGGCGGCCCAGATGCTGGCGCACACGGCCAGTACCGGCAGGGCAGTCGACTTCATGGAGACACCGAGGCCAGCAATGACATTGGTGCCGTGGCCGGTGGTCGAGGCCTCGGCGATGTGCCTGACCGGCGCATATTCGGTTGCGGTGTAATACTCGGTGATCACGACCATGGCGGCAGTCAGGATCAGCCCGATGAGGGCGCTGTAGAACAGGTTGATCGAGGCCACGCTGTTGCCGTCGATGATCACGCTGTCACCGAGCAGCCAGGTTGTGATCGGGTAGAAGGCGATCGCTGAAATCCCGCCGGCAACGGCCAGGCCGCGATACAGGGCATTCATGATCTTGCCCCCGTCCCGGGCCTTGACGAAAAAGGTGCCGATGATGGAAGCGATGATGGAGGCGGCACCGATAACGAGCGGGTAGAGTATCGCCGCATCGCCGGCATCGCTGAGCATGAGCCCGCCGAGCAGCATGGTGGCGATAATGGTCACGGCATAGGTCTCGAACAGGTCGGCGGCCATGCCGGCGCAGTCACCGACATTGTCACCGACGTTATCGGCAATCACGGCGGGGTTACGCGGGTCGTCTTCCGGGATACCGGCCTCGACCTTGCCGACCAGGTCGGCGCCGACATCGGCACCCTTGGTAAAGATACCGCCGCCGAGACGGGCGAAGATCGAGATCAATGAACCACCGAAGGCCAGGCCGACCAGCGGTGTGAGGCTGACTGTCTCACCGGTCGGGGTCATGGCACTGAGAACGGCGTAATAACCGGCCACGCCGAGCAGGCCGAGGCCGACGACGAGCATGCCGGTGATGGCGCCACCGCGGAAGGCGACTTGCAGCGCCGCGTTGAGACCGTCATTGGCGGCCTCGGCGGTACGCACATTGGCGCGCACCGAGATATTCATGCCGATATAACCGGCGCCGGCCGAGCACAATGCACCGATGGCAAAGCCGATGGCGGTGAGCACACCAAGGGAGAGGAAGATGGCCACGAACAGCACCGCGCCGACCATACTGATGGTCGTGTACTGGCGGTTCAAATAGGCCTGGGCACCTTCCTGTATGGCCGCGGCGATTTCGCGCATGCGCTCATTGCCGGCGGATTTCGAGAGAATCCATTTATAGGACCAGGCACCGTAAACGAGTGCGACAAGAGAACAGATGATCGCGATTAGCAAACCAGTAGACATTGCAATTCCTCCACCTTACTTATGAATTAATTATCGGGGTCGGACGATATACTTATAATTTGGGAGCCATTATGACCATCTTTGAGGCGGCAGGGCAAGCGGGGCGAGAACCGGGGGGCCGGCCAGGGGATTAAGCCGGGCGGTTAAGGGCGGTTGCCGGGGTCAGACTGAAGAGGGTCTCGAGGTCGAATTCACGGATCAGGGTACCCATGGCGGTCTGGCCACGGATAAGATCTCTGGTTGAATCAATAGTCGTAATTTAAGGGGGGTGGCCGGGTACCCCAGGCTGCGGGGTACCCGAACCGGTCCTGATTAAAGCTCGAATTTTTCCAGTTTCTGCTTCACGCCGACATTTTTCAGACGCACGTACTTCGGCAGGCCGTTCTTGTATGGCGGGTAGTCCTCACCCTTGATCAGCGGCTCGAGATATTCGCGGCACTTGTTGGTAATACCGAAGCCATCCTTGGTGATGAAGTTCTTCGGCATCATCTTCTCAACATTGGCGACCTTGGACAGCGGTGCCATGCCTACCTTCCACTTGAACGGCTTGTTCGAGATACGTTCAACAGTCGGCATGATGGAATTGTGACCCTTCAGGGCAAACTGCACGGCCGCCTTGCCCATGGCATAGGCCATTTCGACATCGGTCTTCGAGGCGATATGGCGGGCAGCACGCTGCAGGTAGTCAGCCACGGCCCAGTGGTTCTTCAGGCCGAGTTCCTTCTGCACCATGCCGGCGATAACCGTGGCGGCACCACCGAGCTGGGCGTGACCGAAGGAATCCTTCAGGCCGCTTTCGGCGAGGAACTTGCCATCCGCGTAATGCACGCCTTCGGAAACGACGACAGTGCAGTAACCGTGTTTCTCGACCAGGGCATCAACCTTGGCGAGGAATTTCTTCTGGTCGAACTCGACTTCCGGGAACAGAATAATGATCGGGATCGGGGTATCTTCGGTGGAAGCGAGACCGCCGGCTGCGGCAATCCAGCCAGCGTGGCGCCCCATGACTTCAACGATGAAGACCTTGGTGGAGGTCTTGGCCATGGAGGCAACGTCGAAGCTGGCTTCGCGGGTGGAGACGGCGATGTACTTGGCAACCGAACCAAAGCCCGGGCAGTTGTCGGTGATCGGCAGGTCGTTATCAACGGTCTTCGGCACATGGATAGCCTGGATAGGGTAGCCCATTTTTTCAGACAGCTGGGAGACCTTGTAACAGGTATCGGCAGAGTCACCGCCGCCGTTGTAGAAGAAATAGCCGATGTTATGGGCCTTGAAGACTTCGATCAGGCGCTCGTATTCCCGCTGGTTTTCCTCGAGGCTCTTCAACTTGAAGCGGCAGGAACCGAAAGCCCCGGAAGGGGTGTGGCGCAGGGCAGCGATGGAGCTGGCAGATTCCTTGCTGGTGTCAATCAGGTCTTCGGTGAGGGCACCGATGATGCCGTTACGGCCGGCATAGACCTTGCCGATCTTGCCCTTGTTGGCGCGGGCAGTCTCGATTACGCCACAGGCAGAGGCATTGATCACGGCGGTGACACCACCAGACTGCGCGTAAAAGGCATTCATTGGCTTCGCGGCCGGTTTTTTCTTGATCGCGGTTTTCTTCTTGGCAGTTTTCTTTGTTGCCATGGTTTTGGTCTCCTGGAATGGTCAGTTAGAGAGGTTTATATAAGGTATTCAGTTACTGCTTTTGCTTACCTGCCGTCTATCGCACGCGTGGTCGGACTGAACGCGCAGCAGCGAAATAATGCAGTCTTCAATTTTGTCGTATTCCTCGATGCCAGTACCGTATTGCTGGTGGATGCGGTAGAAAAACTGGCGGCGATATTTGCTCTGGCCGGTCTTGAAATCACGAAATGGCAGTTCTTCGCCTCCCGGTACAGGCCCGTCACAGGGGGCAGTTCACGGTCGTGGGGGGGCAGGCAAATTTCACTGTCGAAGCTCTGAACCTGGATATTTTCCCTGAAGCGCTCTTTGAGGGTGCTCTCTACGGTCCATGTCTGGCTATCGATGAAGTCAGGGATTTTTTTGCGCATTTTGCCGTCTTACGGTGATTTTGGTTGCCGGTATTGCCACACGGGTCATCCGCGGGCGGTAAAGGATACTGCAAAAGCACAGAAAATGCATAGTCGTTCATTGACTTGGCTGCCATTGGCGGAGTAGGTTAAGTAAAAAAGTGGCACTTTTCCCCCGGGAAACGCCTGCCAGAACTGCGTCGAAATGTCGCGGAAACAAAAAAACATAATACAAATTAAAGACTTAATAAAGTCGGGTGAGTGTCATGAGGATCGTATTACTGGGCGCGCCGGGATCTGGGAAAGGCACGCAAGCCAAGTTACTCGTCGAGCAATTGGGGATTGTGCAGATCTCCACCGGCGACCTTCTGCGCGAGGCAGTCGAGAAGGGCTCCATGCTGGGACGCCAGGCCAAGCCCCTGATGGACAGCGGCCAGCTGGTCCCCGATGAAATCGTGCTGGGGGTTATCCGCGAGCGCCTGGAGGAAAAGGATGTGGCGAAGGGCTTCGTGCTCGACGGTTTTCCGCGCACCGTGCCACAGGCCGAAGAACTGAACAAGATTCTGGAGCGCTTACGTATGCCGCTCCAGGGTGCCCTGCTCATTGATGTGGATGTCGACACCCTGATCCAGCGCCTCGGTGGACGCCAGGTCTGCAGCTCCTGCGGCCAGATGTATAACGTGTATACCTCACCCTCAAGGATGTATGACCACTGTGATGTCTGCGGCGGTGAATTACGGCAACGGGCCGACGATAATGAGGAAACCATCGGCAATCGCTTGCGTATCTACGAGGCCCAGACGACCCCCTTGCTGGACTACTACCGCGAGCAGGACAAACTGCGAATCATCCAGGGTGTCGGTGAGATTGATGATGTCTTTGCGGCCGTGCAAAAAGAACTCAAAACCCTGCCGAGTGAGGAAGCCCTGCTTGACGAGCTTGGCTCGGCGACGTTTGATGACCTTGAACGCAAGGTGCTCGAGTCGGTACAACGGGCGCTGGCGACGGTAAACAAGGACATAATAGAACCGGCCGATGAAGCCTTGCAAAAGACCGAGAAGGCTGTAAAGAAGGAAGTGAAAGAGGTGAGTGAAAAGCTGGCCAGGGCAGCAAAGCAAGAGGCCAGGGCGATCAGTAAAAAGGTCAGCAAGGCAGTGAAGGCAGAGGCGACGGCAGTCAGCAAGACAGCAAGGAAAAAGGCCAAAGCCCTCAAGAAAGAAGCCGAAACGGTTGGTAAAAAAGTCAGCAAGACAGCAAAGAAAAAAGCCGTGGCCCTGAAAAAGAAAGTGGCGACTGCCGCTACCGGCAAGAAAAAGGTCACGAAGAAGACCGCAGTGAAAAAGAAGGCCGCCAGCAAGAAAAAGGCAGCAGTAAAAAAGAAGGCAGTGAGCAAGAAGAAGGCGGCCAGCAAGAAGAAGCCAGCCGCTAAAAAGGTCGTAAAGAAAACTGCAAAAAAGACAGGGAAGAAGGTTGTTAAGAAAAAGGCAGTTAGAAAGCGCTAAACATAAGAGTCTACTAATATAGATCAAAAGAACTTTTGATTGATAGTGGTGTCATCACTTATGTAAATGTGGAAGTAAAACATTGTTCTTATAATTATTATTAATGAGGTATCAGGAGTGATCATGAATAAATTCGTAAAATTATTGGGTCTGGCAACAATACTGACAGCGATGCTGGGTTTGTCGGCATGTAATACAGCAGAGGCGGCCTCTGATGGTCTCGATCCAAAGCATAAACTGGTTATCCAGGTTAGCAGCAGCGACCCGCTGACACAGAAGATCGCGCTTAATAATGCGGTCAATATCCAGAAGGCCTATGGCGTGGATAATGTGGCTGTTGAGATTGTTGCCTATGGCCCGGGTCTGGGCATGCTGACCGCCGGGAATGGCCAGACCAAGCGTGTTGAGAGTCTCGCCGTACAAGGCATTACCTTCAGTGCCTGTGGCAATACCATCAAGGGTGTCACCAAGAAGAAGGGTAAGGCACCTGTACTCACGGCCGGCGTCAAGGTCGTTCCTGCCGGTGTGCAACGTATTATCGAGCTGCAGGAACAGGGTTATTCTTACATAAGACCGTAAGTAATCATCAGATGAAAACAAAAACCCGGTGCGGAGACGCGCCGGGTTTTTTATTGATTGAAGAATGATGATCGGTTAGGGAGTTATGCGTTGGTTTTCACCGCCATGCTCGTCCTGGCATGGGCTTTTTTACCGCGAAGTACGCGAAGTTTCGCGAAGGAGTTCAAGATAACTCTGTACTACGTGGCGAAACTTCTTCGACGTTGAATAACGAATAGATTTTTTTCAACTTGGCCGCGACCGCCTTGTGCTCTTTCCAAGAGACAAACTCGGTGAATTACGCACCATGCGTACATGCTCAGCTGGATTTTTGTCTCTGGCATAGACAAGATGTTTACGTATTAATGCGTATTGTATCTAAAGAAGAAAACAGAATAGTCTCGATTAAAGTATAGGAAAATAGTAGCAGAGTTATTGTGTATTACTTAATTGCAGTGCGGATGATGCTGGGTTAAATACATTTACAGACAAAATTACTGCCTACGAATGAAAGAACACGGAGGGTTCTTCTATGAAGAGTCATAGCCTATCGGACCTGACAACAGGTATCCGCCGCTTTATCCTGTATGCTTGCGCAGCATTATTATTTTCCACTCAATCATACGCAGTCAACCGTATTCACACGCCAGGGCAGTTCTCAACAAATAGTGTAGGGGCGGCGACCTATACCGTTCCGATTGAAGTCCCTCCCGGTACCAATGGCCTCGCACCAAAATTATCCCTTGAATATAACAGCCAGCGTGGCGATGGATTGCTCGGTGTTGGCTGGGCGTTGGGTGGTCTACAAGTTATCACTCGCTGTCCACAAACAATGTCACAGGACGGTGTGCGGGGACGTGTAAGTTTTGATGAAAATGACCGGTTCTGCCTGGGTGGGCAACGCCTCATGCTTGAATCCGGTACTTATGGTGTCAATGGCGCCGAGTATCGAACAGAGAGTGAAACTTTTGCCAAAATTATTTCATACGGCAATGTCAACAATGGGCCCGCCTGGTTCAAGGTGTGGACTAAAGACGGTCGTATCCTGGAGTTCGGTAATTCATCGAGTTCGCAAATTACCGGGTTCGGGTATTTATCACCGGTTATTTCCTGGGCGGTGAACAAGGTTAGTGATGCCAGTACTAACTACTACACAGTCAGTTATGCGCAAAATACTTCTGGCGTATTCTGGCCGGTACGCATCGATTATACAGGCAATGACAACACCGGGCTGGCCCCGTATAACTCGGTAGAGTTTCTGTATTTCAGCCCGCGCCCGAATGGTACGGTGATGTTGCCAAACCCGTATCAGACCTCGAACCTCGATGTCCTGCTCGGCGGCATCCGGACGAAGAACACCGGCGCTATCGTCAAGGATTACTGGCTTAGCTTCAATACCGGTGCGGCAACGAGCCGTATCAAGCTCACCGCTGTCACCGAATGCGGTGGGGGTAGCAGTTCCTACTGCCTGCCTCCGACCAGGTTTGAGTGGCAAGAGCCCACGGTCGGCCCGCAAAACTTTAGCTGGACAGGGGGTACTGGAGTAGGCGCAGCGGGATGGCGTCTTGCCGACCTGTTTGGTGATGGCCGCAAGGTCTACTACTCGAATAATGGTGCGGGCACACACTACGCAACCCAGGTTAACGCGGATGGCACAAAGCAGACCTGGACGTGGACGGGAGGGCATGGAACGGCAAACGGTGGCTGGCAGGTCGGCGATCTCTTTGGTGATGGCAGGGAGGTTTTTTATACCTTTTCCAGTAGCGGCACGCATTATGCCACGCAACTTAATCGAGACGGGACGGTTCAGAACTGGACCTGGACCGGCGGTCACGGGGCCGGTGGCACAGGTTGGAAACTCGCCGACCTCTTCGGCGACGGTCGACAACTTTATTACACGCATGCAAGTAACGGCACCCACTATGCAACACGCCTGAACCCGGACGGTACGGTGCAGAATTGGACCTGGAGCGGTGGGCACACGGTGAAAAACGCCGGCTGGCGAACGGCCAACCTGTTTGGCGATGGACGCAAACTTTTTTATTCTATTCAGGCGACTGTCGGTACGCCAACGCAATCGGCATCGTTTACCCACTACGTTACCCGGTTAAACCCGGACGGCACACGCGACAATTTCTCACACACCTCGCAGAAGGCCCTGTACAACCAGGGCTGGGATGTCGCTGATATCTTTGGTGATGGCCGCGATGCCTTCTTCATGCAGGCATCGACCGGCGAGCGTTTCGCCTTCCGTGTGAGCCCCAACCCGGACGCAGGGCCAACCAAGTTAGCAATTTCGAATTACGGGTTTGGTGCGACCTCACCGGTCGGTGATCTAGGCTGGCGACTGGTTGACCTGTTCGGTGATGGCCGCAAGGTCTATTACACGCACTGGAGTAACGGTCAGCACTATGCGGTCAGACTGGATCCTTTAAACCCATCGCCCCAGTCCTGGACCTGGACGGGGGGCCATGGTGTCGGCAATGCCGGGTGGGAGATGGGTGATTTGTTCGGCGACGGACGAGCCAGCTATTACACGCACTCGACCAATGGCACCCACTACGTTACGCGTTTCAGTTCCGCCCACCCTGATGTCATCACGAAGGTAACCTCGGGTCTTACTGCAACCATTGACATCGCCTACAAGCCATTGACGGATAATACCCCGGATTTTTATACCAAGGATACTGACGCGAGCTATCCCATCGTCGACCTGCGGGCCCCCATCCATGTTGTGCAAGAAGTCAGCAAGAGCAACGGCATTGGTGGTTACAGTACCGACACATATAGCTACAAGGGCGTAAAGTCTGACCTTGATGGTCGTGGTTTTCTCGGTTTTCGTGAGGTCTCCGTTTACAATGATGTGCTACAAACCACTGTTAGCACTGAATATAGACAGGACTGGCCCTACATCGGCCTGCCGTCAACCGTCACCAAAAGCCATCCCGGGGGCAACCTGAACCGCGTCACCAATACCTATGCGGCAACGAATTTCACTGGTAGTCGTTATTTCCCATACCTGGCCGAGCGAGTAGAGCAGTCATGGGACACCGACGGAACGCCGCTACCAACAGTAACGACAAGTAACCAGTATGACTGCACCACGTCGCTGACTAATTGTTATGGCAATCTCACTCAATCAACGAGGGCTGCGAGTGATGGCTACAGCAAGACGGCCGTTAATACGTATTCGAACGATGTAACTAATTGGTTCATTGGCAGACTGACACACTCGGCGGTGAGCAGTGGTGCCATTACACGCACCACTGCCTACGAGTACAATGCACAGGGCTTACGCAGTAAAAAGATCATCGAGCCTGACACTATCCCGCTCAGGCTCGAGACTGCCTATGTCTATAGCGGTCTGGGTAATGTCACCAGCACAACAGTATCCTCGCCTGCCACTGGCGAGCAGGCCATCCAATCGCGCACCTCAAGTGCGGGTTATGATAGCCGGGGTCGTTTTCCCACTTCCGTTAGCAATGCCCTCGGCCACACCGAGACACGCCAGTACGATAGCTGGTTTGGGGTGGTCTTTAATCTCACAGGCCCCAATTCACTATCGACGCTAAATTACTACAATGACCTGGGCCTGATGTATAAAGAAACAAAGGCAGATGGGACGATTACTCGTAATAACTGGTATTTCTGTAGTACCTGTACTGAGAACCCGTATTACGTCTGGAACCGACCACTTTCTTCTGATGATGCCACGTCAAATGGCGCCTGGACAAAAACTTACTATGATAGCCTTGATCGCGTTATTCGTCGGGAAACCCAGGGCTTTGATGGTAGCGGGTCAACACCGGTCATCGTAGAACTGACTGAGTATGATGCGGCAGGGCGTGTCGCACGAACCTCACGGCCATTTATCGATGGCTCGAGCAATATTCAATGGACAAGTTATACCTATGACGTGCTGGGTCGTGTGACCAGTACGACAAGGCCGGATAACAGCTATGCAGAGTTTGACTACAACGGCCTGGTCACGAAAAGCAGGGTCTACGTAAGCGCCGGCCAGTATCAACTGACCACGACAACCTTCAACAGCCGTGGTGAAAAACTACAGATCACGGACGACCTGGGTCAGTCTATCAATTCCAGCTATGACGGTTTCGGCAACCTGCAAAGCGTCACCGTCGCTAGTGGCAGCCCCATCACCATGCAGTACGACACCCTCGGCCGCAAGACGCAAATGGTCGATCCGGACAAGGGCACATGGACCTACGTCTATAACGCCGTTGGGGAACTGGTCAAGCAGACCAACGCCCGTAACCAGATCACCACCATGACCTATGACAACCTCGGCCGTCGCACACAGCGCACCGAGCCCGATCTTGTCTCGAGCTGGTACTTCGATACGCTAAAAGGTGGGGCCACCTGCTCGCAGGGGATCGGCAAACTCTGCGAGGTCGAGACCAACAATGGCTACAGCCGGGTGCACAGTTACGACAGTCTCGGACGCCCGACTTCGACCCGCAATACGATAGATGGCACGTATATTTACACGGCCTCGGTGACTTATGATGCCAACGGCCGCGTTAACTCCCAGACCTACCCGACGAACTTCAAGACGAAGACGGTCTATACACCCCTGGGCTATCCTCAAAAGGTAACAAACAGTTCCGGTACTACCGTTTACTGGCAGGCCGACAGCATTGATGCTGAAGGTGGCGTCACGCAAGCCACCCTTGGTAACGGCCTTACTGTCAATCGTAACTTTGAGGCCGAGACCGGCCGCCTGGCCAATATTCGCGCGAGCAATTTTTTCGGTGATCGGCAGAATTTTGCCTATACCTACGACTGGCTCGACAATATGCTCACGAGGGAGGACATCGTCAAGGCCAGCCTCGAGAACGCGAGCTACGATAGCCTCAGCCGTTTGCTCTCGACCTCAGGCGCGACACTACCAACGCTCGGGTTTGAATACAGTGATAACGGCAACCTGACATATAAATCGGATACGGGCACATATAGCTATTCGGCCGGTGGCGCCCGGCCCCATGCCGTGACACAGATCACGGGCAGCGTTAACACCACGTTCACCTATGATGCGAACGGCAATGTCACTTCCGGCAATGGCCGCACACTTACCTGGACCAGCTATGACCTGCCGGCCACGATCACCCGCAACGGCCAGACCAGCAGCTTTGTGTATGACGCTGATCACGAACGCAGCAAACAGGTCAGCCCGAATGGCACCACGCACTACGTCAACCCGGCAGGTGGCGCCGGTCTGTTCTACGAGCGCACGCAGAGCGGTTACCAGACCACGCACCGCCAGTACATCAGCGTCGCCGGCCAGGTCGTCGCCGTGGTGGAAAAGAAGGGCTTTACGGAGAAGACCTACTACTGGCACACGGATAACCTGGGCAGCCTGGCCGTGATTACTGATCAGTCGGGGAACGTCCAGCAACGCTGCGACTACGACGCCTTTGGCAAGCGTACCTGCGATAGCACACCGCTGTTCAGCCGCGGCTTTACCGGTCATGAGCACCTCTACGACGGTCTTATCCACATGAACGGCCGTGTCTACGACCCGCAGGTCGGGCGGTTCCTGTCAGCCGATCCCTTCGTGGCGAATCCTGATAATGCCCAGAGCTATAACCGTTATAGCTATGTCGAGAACAGTTCGTTCAAGTATGTAGACCCGACTGGATTTGCACCGATAACTATCCGTATTACCTGCGGAATAACTGATTGCGGTCCAGGTGTCGGACTTGTAGTCTGTCCTACAACTTGTTCACCACCTCTTTCAAATAGTCAACTTGGATCGACGCTTGCCTCTCCAGTCGGTTCGAATCCGGGCAGTTCCTTTAACGCTTTCTCTGTTGCGCAGTCGACAAATACATTTGCACTCAGTCCTACGGGTATAGGTTTTGGGGTTGGTAACCCTGGATTCGATAGTCGGACGATTGGATCCAGATTCAGTAGTTTGACGACCATATCGGGTAGAATTCCTAGTGGATTTAATCCGAATGACACAAGGGGTGGCTTTAATGCGAGTGGTGAAAGTCTTGTATTTCATCCAGATAACTTTGACCCTAACACTGCTTCATTAATACTTATAATAGCTGGATCATCAGTCGTGTCTGAGATTGCTTTTGCAAGAGCTGTAATTGCATTAAGAGTTGGTTCTATTGCTACGAAGGCCAGAATACCAGTCGTTTCATCAGCTCAAGGCAAGCTTGCTAGCTTGGCTGAAAAATTTGGGACGACTATAGATAAGATTTTAGAACAGGGATTAAAAGGAAAACGCTTTAGAGACCTGGACAATAGTGGGAATATCAATATATTTGCCTCGTCAGAAAAATTCATGGGTAGTTTTCGGGGCAGGTAGCGCTCCAAGCGCGTGATATAAGGCGATTTCAG
>NZ_JAVVES010000069.1:0-12505 GCF_032250955.1 Sulfuriflexus sp.
GCGAGCTGGGTTTAGAACGTCGTGAGACAGTTCGGTCCCTATCTGCCGTGGGCGTTTGAGATTTGAGAGGAGCTGCTCCTAGTACGAGAGGACCGGAGTGGACGTTCCTCTGGTGTTCCGGTTGTCACGCCAGTGGCACTGCCGGGTAGCTATGAACGGACAGGATAACCGCTGAAAGCATCTAAGCGGGAAGCCCCCCTCAAGATGAGATCTCACTGGGAACTTGATTCCCCTGAAGGGCCGTTGGAGACTACAACGTTGATAGGCTGGGTGTGGAAGTGCAGCAATGTATGAAGCTAACCAGTACTAATTGCCCGTGAGGCTTGACCATATAACACCCAAACAGTTTGTTTTGGTGCTGTTCAATGTGGTTAGGCAAATGCAACATACCATGAACGCCTTAATCAGCTTTTTCGAATTCGATGTTCGAGAGATATTCTTGAACATCAACCGGTTTGCCTGGCGGCAATAGCGAAGTGGAACCACCTGATCCCATCCCGAACTCAGAAGTGAAACGCTTTAGCGCCGATGGTAGTGTGGGGTCTCCCCATGTGAGAGTAGGTCACTGCCAGGTTTTATTTCAGAAACCCCGTAGCTCAATGAGTTACGGGGTTTCTTCTTTATATGGCGATATGATTCGAACCTGGCAGTGGCTTTATATGTAGGTCTCCAGCTTCGCTGGATACACCTCGTCCCGAGGATAACTGCCAGGTTTTATTTCAGAAACCCCGTAGCTCAATGAGTTACGGGGTTTCTTTTTATGTGGCACTGTAAATGGAGAATTTTTTTTGCTAAATCTGGATCTTTGCTGATTTGTTGCTATATAGCAGGTAGCAGTGGATTAAAAAATCGTCTTTTACCAAGGTACGAGGAATACAATGTCATTTACAGCTGAGCCGATTGCGGGTGAGTGGTACCACGATAACGAACTGGATCAGGACTTTGAAATCATCAGTGTTGATGAATACGAAGGCCTGATTGAGATCCTTCGTGAGGGTGCCGAAGAAAGTGAAGAAATCAGTCTTGATGACTGGGATGATCTGCTCGTTGAGCCCGCAGACAGCCCATTACGCGACAGTCGCCTCGAGAATGATTTTGTCTCTGATGCAGACTTTATCGATGAAGATGAGGTCGAGGAAACGAGCCTGGAGCTGGATGAAGACTAGACAGACCGCCATTACTCCCAGGAAAAGCAAATAAAGTAGAACCGGAGGCACCGTTCCCGGCGCGGTTAAGGAAGCAAGCCCGGTTACCCGGCAGCCTTTGCCGGACTCTCTGGCATGGGTCCATTCGATGGTGACCGCAGGAAATCGCCGAGCGTGATATCGGACAGGCAACCGTATATACGTTGACTAACATCCTGCCACAGTTGCTCGCTGCTCATCTCGGTACGGTCCATAACAGCTTCTTTTGCTGGTTTTACCCCGGTATCATCCACCGCCATGACAATATCGGCGATGCTGATGTCTTTTACATTACGAGCCAGGACATAACCACCACCAGGTCCCCGGCGCCCCCGCACCAATGCATTCTGACGTAGGTGAGCGAACAACTGCTCCAGGTAAGAGAGAGAAATCCTCTGCTTCTGTGCAATATCAAATAATGTAACGGGCCGTATTTTCTCCTGGATTGCCAGTTCGAGCATGGCTGTGATCGCATATTGCGAGCGTGACGATAATTTCATAAACCTACCCCTTGAATCTATAGCACCGGCATCAGCGAACTGCTATGTTTGAGAACGTTATTCCGTCGATATGACTGGCTCGATGTATGTGAAAACTATGCGGTTTAAATGGGGTAAAGTAAACATGGTTTTTGTGACAGATTGTTAACAATCTGTCAGTGCTAGAACTGGCACTCGATGCGATCCGGGAACAGCTGGGCGAGGACCATGATGTGGCTGAATGTCGACTAACGATAACCTGTGCCGTTGAGGACAGGAATAAACAGTCCCCGACCGACACGCTGTCTTGCATGTACACTACGTGGACGCCATTATTTCAATAAGTTACAAGCAGGTTGACCTCTTTTGCGGAGTATTCCAGTATGCCGAATAGGGATATGGCTACAGATAAGTCCTTGAAAGGGTTTTATTATTTCTAGATTAAGTATATTATTATAAGCTTATATACTTATTGAATTTGTTGATTGTTGTTCTATTCACGGCTCGTATACTCTTACGGGCCTTAAATTTGCCTAAACTTTAGGAGCAGCTGAAGCATGTCCGTCATTGCCTCCGATGTGAATACTCAGGAAAGTCGTACAGAGTTCAAGAACACGACTTGCTATATGTGCGCCTGCCGCTGTGGGATTCGCGTCACCCTCCGGGACGGTGAAGTCCGTTATATCCAGGGTAACCCCGATCACCCGCTTAATAAGGGCGTAATCTGTGCCAAGGGCGCCTCGGGCATCATGAAGCAGTATTCGCCAGCGCGCCTGACCAAACCGCTCAAACGGCGGGAAGGCAGTGAACGTGGCGCCGGGGATTTCGAGGCCATCTCCTGGGACGAGGCCTTCGGTATCATGCAGGAGCGTCTTGAAGACATCCGTAAGACTGATCCAAAGAAGTTCGCGCTGTTTACCGGCCGTGACCAGATGCAGGCCCTGACTGGCATGTTCGCCAAACAGTTCGGTACCCCGAACTACGCCGCCCACGGGGGCTTCTGTTCGGTAAATATGGCCGCCGGCATGATCTACACCATCGGGGGCTCCTTCTGGGAATTCGGTGGCCCGGACCTCGAGCGTTCCAAGCTGTTCGTGATGATAGGCACGGCTGAAGACCATCACTCTAACCCGATGAAGATCGCCATTTCCAAGTTCAAGCGCGATGGCGGCAAGTTTATCTCCATTAACCCGGTGCGTACCGGTTACTCGGCCATTGCCGACGAGTGGATCCCGATCAAGCCGGGTACGGATGGCGCATTGCTGCTGGCTCTGATCAACGAGATCATCAAGCAGGGCCTGTATGACCGTGACTTCCTCGTCCAGTACTCGAACAGCGCACAGCTCGTGAACATGGATGAGAACAGTGCAGAATACGGCATGTTTATCCGTGCCGAAGTGCCGGAAGAAGAGGGTTGTTTCGACCCCCAGAACAAGCTGTGGTGGGATCGAAAACTCGACCGTGCCGTGGTTACCCATACGGAGGGTTGCGACCCGCGCCTGCTGGGGGAGTTCAAGCTCGAAGATGGTACGCCCGTAAAACCGTCCTTCCAGTTGCTGGTTGATCAGGTAAAGGAATATTCTCCCGAGTGGGCCGAAGGGATCACCGGTATTCCGTCCGCTACCATCCGTCGTCTCGCCTACGAAATGGGCGTCACCGCCCGCGACCAGAAGATTGAGTTACCGATCGCCTGGACGGATGTCTGGGGCAAGGAACACGAAAAAGTCACTGGCAGCCCGGTCGCCTTCCACGCCATGCGTGGCCTGGCGGCGCATTCTAACGGTTTCCATTCCATCCGCGCCCTGTCGATCCTGATGTCCATGTTGGGCACCATCGATACCCCGGGGGGCTTCCGCCACAAGGCACCGTTCCCGCGGCCGATCCCGCCATGTGCAAAGACGCCGAAGGGGCCGGAAGGTGTGCAACCGAATACCCCGCTGGCCGGTATGCCGCTGGGCTGGCCCGCTGACCCGGATGATCTGTTTGTCGATGACAAGGGCGAGCCGGTCCGTATCGACAAGGCTTTCTCCTGGGAGCACCCGTTGTCTGTGCATGGCATGATGCATAATGTCATCACCAACGCCTGGCGTGGTGACCCGTATTCGATCGATACCCTGCTGATCTTCATGGCCAACATGGCGTGGAACTCGAGCATGAACACTGCCGAAGTGCGCAAGATGCTCAACGACAAGAATGAAGACGGTGGCTACAAGATCCCGTATATCATCGTCTGCGACGCCTTCCAGTCCGAGATGACGGCGTTTGCCGATTTGATCCTGCCGGATACGACCTACCTCGAACGACATGATGTCATGTCGATGCTGGACCGGCCGATCTCCGAGTTTGATGGTCCGGTTGATTCTGTGCGTATTCCGGTTGTGCCGCCAAAGGGTGACTGCAAGCCGTTCCAGGAAGTGCTGATTGAAATGGGGGGGCGCCTGAAACTGCCGGCGTTCACCAAGGATGACGGCAGTCCCAAGTTCCGCAACTACCCCGACTTTGTCATTAACTATGAAACCGAGCCAGGCTCCGGTATCGGTTTCCTGGCCGGCTGGCGCGGCAAGGGCGGCGAGAAGTTCATGAAGGGCGCGGCAAATCCGAACCAGTGGCAGATGTATGAAAAGAACAACTGCGTCTATCATTACGAGCTGCCAAAGTCCTACCAGTACATGCGTAACTGGAACAAGGGTTACCTGCAGTGGGCCAAGGAACATCGCCTGACCCGCTATGACGAGCCGATCCTGATTCACATCTACTCGGAAGTCCTGCAGCAGTTCCGTCTCGCCGCCCAGGGCAAGACCCAGGGCAAGCAGCCGCCAGAGCACCTGCGCAAGCGCGTTGAAACCTACTTCACGCCGTTGCCTTATTATTTCGAGCCTCTCGAGTCTCAGGTTTCTGACAAGCAGAAGTACCCGCTGAATGCCCTGACCCAACGCCCGATGGCGATGTATCACTCCTGGGATTCACAGAATGCCTGGTTGCGCCAGATCCATACCTATAACTATTTGTACATGAGCCCCGTGCTTGGCAAGCAACAGGGTATAGAGGACGGCGACTGGGTATGGGCAGAATCCATGTGGGGCCGGGTCAAGGGCATGTGCCGTTTCTCCGAGGCCGTTGAACCGGGCACCGTCTGGACCTGGAACGCGATCGGCAAGGCAGCCGGCGCCTGGGGCCTGACGCCCGACGCGAATGAATCAAAGCAGGGCTTTCTGCTCAACCACGTTATTTCGGAAGAACTGCCACCAAGTGATGACGGCGAACATATCTCGAACTCTGATCCGGTTACCGGGCAGGCCGGCTGGTATGACGTGCGTGTGCGCGTCTACAAGGCCGAAGAGGGCGATGAAGGTGAGGCAAATGCGAGCTTCCCGCAGTTTGATAATTACCAGTCTGTTCCCGGACAGGACGTGAGCAAGCGCAAGTCCTGGCTAGGCTACTTTGCGGGCAAGAAAGGCAAATGATGATTGATGGGCTCAAAGAACCCTGCGGGTTTACACCATAGAACCCTACAGGTTCATTATGGATACCCTACCCATCCCCGATGGGTCAGGGCAATTATGAGTACCCTGACCTTCGTACCGAAGGTTCATGGCAATTGCAGATTGATGATTATAGAACAGCAGTGTTCGTTCCAATTCATCAATCATCAATAGATATTAAATATGAGTATTGAATTATGACTCAATTAGCATTGATTATTGATTTGAATGTCTGCGTAGGCTGTCATGCCTGCGTGACCAGTTGCAAGGAGTGGAACACCTCGGGGCCGGCTGGCTTCATGTCGGATGATAATCCGTATGACAAGGATCCGACCGGAACCTTCTTCAACCGTGTGCAGACCTACGAGGTGGGTGAATACCCGAACACCGAGACAGTGCACTTTCCGAAATCCTGCCTGCACTGCGAAGACCCGCCATGTGTACCGGTGTGCCCGACGGGTGCCAGCTACAAGCGTGAAGAAGACGGTATCGTGCTGGTTGATTACGACAAGTGCATCGGTTGCAAGTATTGCTCATGGGCCTGCCCATATGGTGCGCGTGAGATCGACGAGCATCAGAAGGTCATGAAGAAGTGTACTCTCTGTGTTGACCGGATCTACGATGAGACACTGCCCGAGACCGAACGCAAGCCGGCCTGTGTGCTTGCCTGTCCGACCAGTGCCCGGCTCTTTGGGGATGTGCATGACCCGGATTCAGAGGTTTCGACCACGATTCGTGAACAAGCGGGCTACCAGTTGATGCCGGAGTGGGGCACCAGGCCGGCCAATCACTACCTGCCGCGTCGCAAACAGAAGATTCACATCCATGAGGATGAGCTGATTCGCGCCGACAACCCGCTGAAGAAAGAAGGCGAACGGCCGAAGGTCCCAGAAGAAGGTCATACACTCGACGACGTTACGAGCTGGTAAACAGGTGATTGATGATTTCGGAATGATGATTGATGAACGTTTATTGTCATTAGTAATTCATTAGTTCTTAGATTTGGAGAAGTAGAATGCATCCGGCATTTTCCGTTATTTTTTTGACAACCCTGATTGGTGTTGGCCAGGGCCTGTTTCTTGCCCTTTATACAGGCGAGAGTTACGCCGTGGTTGAACTGCTGCCTGCCCAAAATCAGGGCTTTTATGTATGGGGGAGTGTCATTGCCGTTGCATTTTTGATCGCCGGCCTGATCGCCTCGGTATTCCACCTCGGCCACCCGGAGCGTGCCTGGCGGGCAGCCACCTGCTGGCGGACATCATGGTTGTCACGCGAAGTCATCATCCTGCCTACTGTGATTGGTGCTGTCAGCGTCTACGGCGGGCTGCATGCCCTGGGCTGGGATCTGGGCATCATCGGTGTGGAAACCGGCGTGCGCGGTGACCTGACGCTGTTGATCGGCCTGGGCGGGGTGCTGGCGACGTTCCTGCTGTTTATCTGCACCGCCATGATCTATGCCTGTATCAAGTTCCTGCAGGAATGGGCGAGCCCGCTGACCGTCATCAATTACATCCTGCTCGGTACTGCCTCCGGTTTCACGCTGGCAACGGCTTTTGCCTCTTACCAGGCCCCTGACCTGGTGAACTTCTATGGTGGTTGGGCGATAATCATCACCGTCACTGCCCTTGTCACCCGCGCTGCCAGCCTGATCCGCAACAGCCGGCTCCGTCCCAAGTCTTCCCTGCAGACGGCAATCGGTGTGCGCCATACGCGAATCAAACAGGGCTCTATGGGCTTCATGGGCGGTTCCTTCAACACCCGGGAATACTTCCATGGTGCCTCTGTGTTTGTGTTCCGTTTTATCAAGTGGATTTTCCTGGCCTTGACCTTTGTGGTGCCCGTGATCCTGCTGGGCGCAGGCATGAAAACGGATACGTCGACCTTCCTGATGGCGGCCTTTATTGTCCAGTACATCGGCCTGATCGCCGAGCGCTGGTTCTTTTTCGCCCAGGCGAATCATCCCCAGAACCTGTATTACCAGACAGTCGGGTAATTCCGTGCAGGTAGCGGGCACCCGCCGCCCTGTAGATGGCTTGCGATGAGCCATGAAGCAATCATGAAGCCACGGTTTGAAAAAACCGTGGCTTTTTGCGTAGCCGGACAGGGATATTCATATGCACCAGGGCACGCGGTATCTGGCCAAGTGGGGGATTGTTGCTGAAAGAGGCTTTTGTTTTCGCCAGATCACGTCATGTTCGGCGACATTGCCCTGCAAAAAAAGAACCTCCTCAAACATGCCCGAGGTTAATGCCTGCTCACCGTCACGGGAAAAATCTATGGCGCGTCGTCAATGGGAAGTACACGGGCTTTTGCACCGGATAAGGGCAAAATATGAGCAGTTTTTTACATATCAGTAGTGTCTTATACACAGCCCGTGAAACAATTGATGAAAAACCCCGGGGAAAAAGCATATTATTGTCGAAACGCTATAAAAACCGTGAAACATCTTGATATTTATACAAAAAATCATATGATTAAAAAATGCTCACTTTAATAAAACCGTCATATTTCCAGCAAAAAAAGCGTATTCCGGGATCGCCATCCACAGACTTATCCACAGATTTTGTGGATAAGGGCTAAAGCTGAAACAGCAACAAGATGTTAGCGATCTTTAGCTAGAAAGAACATGAGGTTCTGGCGACAAGCCGGTCACCACGTGACACCACCGGTGCCCTGGGCTAACTGTTACAATCTCGCACTGACGGACTGAACTGGAGCATGACTTGCCGGATGTGAAACCACGCCTGCCACAACTGACCGTGGCCCTGATTGCCCTGAGTCTGATCATGGCGGCGTTAACACGGCTGGGTAGTGAACGGGAACTGGTGCTGCCTTTTCTGCTGAACTGGTTTGAGTTGTTTCAGGGGCAGTGGTGGCGGCTCATCACACCTGTCTTTGTTCATTTTGGGTTGCTGCACCTGCTCTTCAATATGATGTGGCTATGGGAGCTGGGGCGGGCCATTGAGTGGCGATTTGGCTGGCCGCGGCTCCTGTTGCTGGTCCTGGTCGCCGGGCCGATCTCGAACCTGGCTGAACTTGCCTGGTCCGGCCCCCTATTTGGCGGCATGTCCGGGGTGGTCTATGCCTTGCTCACGTATATCTGGATGCAGGGGCGTTTCAACCCACGCTCGGGGCTCGATGTGCCGCGGCCGATTTTTGCGATGATGCTCGCCTGGTACCTGCTCTGCTGGACCGGGCTGCTTGGCCCGGTTGCCAACATGGCCCACACCGGCGGGCTCTTGATCGGCGCAATGTGGGGTTATCTTGATGCCCGGTTGCGACAGAAAGACTAGACGGCTACCGCCGGCAGGCCCGGCGGAGCGGTTAATCCATTGAGAGGATGATTTTCCCCGGCGGGTGATCCTGTTCCAGCTGCAGATGGGCGGCACTGGCCCGAGCAAGCGGGAAGCTCGCGGCGACATGCACATGCAGCTCGCGGCTTAAACAAAGGGCCGCGGCATTCTTGAGCAGGTTGCCGTGCCGGGCCTGCTCGGCAGAGAGCTGCAGGATGGCCGGGCTGAGCATGAGCTCCATGCTGAAGCGCAGATTACGCAGGCGTGCGGTCGACCACTGCGTCCCGGCATCGGGTTGCAGGATGGTAACCACATCGCCGTAGGGTCGTACGCAGGCAAAGCAGGTTTCCAGCACCTCACCGCCAACGGTATCAAACGCCACATCCACACCGCCGCCACTCCACTCATTCACGCGTGCGGTCACATCCTCTTCCCGGTAATTGATGATGCAATCCGCGCCGAGCTGTTTTACAAAATCGGCCTTGGCGGTCGAACTGACCGTGGTGGCGACTTCACAGCCGTGCTGTTTTGCCAGCTGGATCGCGATATGGCCAACGCCGCCGCTACCGGCCTGGATAAGGACTCGTTGTCCGTGTTGCAGGCGGGCGCGATCAAACAGGGCCTCCCAGGCCGTGATAAAGACCAGCGGCAAGGCCGCCGCGTGCTCGAAGGAAAGGCCGGGTGGTTTGTGCGCAAGATAGTGTTGCTCGACCACGGCGTACTCGGCGTAACTGCCCTGCACACCATGGAAGCCGCACTGGCAATAAAAGACCTCGTCGCCGATTTTATAGTGGCTCACCGCAGCACCGACTGCCTCGATAACACCGGCGCCATCGCAGCCGGGAATATACGGCAGGTCTATCGGAAAAGCCTCCGGCTGGCTACGTATCTTGGTGTCGATGGGATTGATGCCAGCGGCCTTGAGCCGTACCAGCACCTGGTTGTCGTTCACAAGGACGGGCGTGTCGACCGTGTCGAGGCTGAGAGAAGCGGCATCGCCGGCGCGATGAATACGAATGGCTTGCATATAAATTACCTGCGAGGAACACAATCAATGATGCACGTTACTATAACAGCCGTTCCGGGCATAGCCTACCGGGGCAGACGAATGGTAAACCGCGCGCCGCCAAGCGGACTGGCGTCGATTTGCAGGCTGCCTTCATAGGCGGCGACGATATCGCGTACCATGGTCAGGCCGATGCCGTGCCCGGGGACACTCTCATCCGCACGCACGCCGCGACTGAGGATGTGCTCAACCTGTTCGGACGCAATACCCTGGCCGTCGTCCTCTACCTGGAGAATGAACTGCTTGTCAGTGACCTCGGTGCGTAAGCATACCTGTTGCCGACACCACTTGAAGGCATTATCTAGCAGGTTACCCAGCAGCTCGGTAACATCGCCTTTATCCATGCGCACCTTCAGATCCTTGTCGACATGCTGTTGTACGGCGACTGCTTTGCCGGCATGTACCTTGTGCAGGGCCTGCAGCAGTGAAGCAAGCAGCGGCTGAAGTTCAACAGGGGCATTCAGGCCGCTGCGGCCTGCCGTGGCGGCGCGTTGTAACTGGTAATCAACGCTTTGCTGCATGCGCTGAACCTGTTCACGAACACTCGTCGCATCCGCGGCCGTACCGTGCAGGACAGCCAGCGGCGTTTTCAGGCTGTGGGCGAGATCCGCGAGCGCATTCCGGTAGCGCTGTTGTTGCGCCCGCTCATGGGCGAGCAGGGTATTCAGGTTGTCGGTGAGGCCGCGTAACTCGCGCGGGTAGTCGCTATACAGGGAGTCCTGTTTGCCTTGCTCGATGCGCTGCACTTCGTTGGCAACGCGGCGCAGGGGCGCCAGGCCCCAGCGTAAAATCAGCAGCTGGGCGATTAACAGCAAGATCGCCAGGGCCACTAACCAGCCCCAGAGTGTCTGCCGGTATTCGTGGACCTGGGCCAGAAAGCTGCTGCTGTCTTCAACCAGGGTATAGGTAATCGGTATGATTGACTCGCCGACCTGCCAGGCAACCCCGTAGGCAAGGATGAACCAGGGGCGGGCGCCTTCTTGCTGATATTCGAAGCGTTCTTCACCGGTTGAGAGTTGCGCCACGAACGGATAGCCGGCCCCCAGTGCGGAACGCGACGACCAGATCAATTTATTTTGCGAATAAATACTCGCATAAAGACCGCTCTGTGGCTGGTTGAGACGCGCCAGCATGGAAGAGGCGGGAGGGATTATCAGCCCCTTTTCATCGACCTCGGTTTCGCCGATGAGGAAGTATAATTGACCGCGCAGGCGTTCCTCCACCGCGGCACGGGCGCTTTCTTCAAAGGCCCTGTCGAGGGTAACCGCGGTGAGAATGACAAAGATACTCAAGACCAGGCTGGCACCGATGATCGTGCGGGTATTGAGCGACCAGTTCATGCCGGCCTGTCACACAAGGTGAACCGATAGCCGCGGCCGCGTAAGGTTTCAATCGGCGTCATGCTGCCATCGTTATCCAGCTTCTTGCGGAGGCGCGCAATCATCACCTCGATAACATTGCTGTCGCGGTCGTCATCATGCGGATACAGGTAGTCGGCAAGCGCCGCCTTGGAGAGCACCTCACCTGCGTGCCGCATCAGGTGTTCAAGCAGGCGGTACTCGAAACTGGTCAGGTTCAGTGGCTGTTCATCCAGGCTGACCTGCTGGCGGCTAAAATCAATATGCAGGTTACCGCACTGCATGCTGTTGCCCGGTGCATTGGCGCTGCGGCGTAACAAGGCGTGCAGACGGGCATTGAGTTCCTCGAAATGGAACGGTTTGGTCAGGTAATCATCGGCACCGGCCTCGAGGCCGGCAACCTTGTCCTGCCATTGACCCCGCGCCGTCAGGACGAGAATCGGCAAGGCATTACCCTCGGCACGTAACTGGCGGATGATATCCAGCCCGGAGAGCCCCGGCAGACCAATATCGATGATAGCTGCATCGAGTGGATACTCGCGGGCAATGAACAGGCCATCCTCGCCATCGCCGCTGCTGTCCACGGTATAGGCATGTTTTTCCAGTTGTTCACGCAACTGTTGTTGTAATGTCGGTTCGTCTTCAATCACCAGGATGCGCATGGCTGTTACTGCCTTATCGCCGTGGCTCGGCCCGGATACGCACGACCCGCACCACGCCTTTGCGCGTCAGCACCTTGATGCGATAGAAAATTTCCCCGTTTCGCTGCACGGTTTCAACCGCAAGGATACGGCCACCATATTCCTGCTGCACGCGCGCAGCGGCCTCATCGGCACTGATGCGTCGTGACGGGGCCGCAGCAAACCGCTCGGCGAGGTACGGCCGTGAAAAGCCCTGGCCGTAACGACCGTCGGCAAACGCCGGTGACGAGAGCAGGCCGGTGCCCAGCGCCGCCAGGCATAATATCAGTGTGGTTTTCATGGCGTTAAGCATACACGTATCGGAGGGGAGTCGAAAATACCCGCACCGGCTGCTGAGAGCGAAGAACAGCCGGTGCGGTTTCTTTTCCCGACATTGGTTGCCGGTATCAGAACCTGAAGATCACCCGCCCGTGGATATCACCGCGATTGTAACCACGGGTTGGGTATCGATGCTGACGAGAGTGCCGGTGATGGCGCTGCTTATGATGCCATTTCGGGTGGGCATAGTACGCGTATTTTCCGGCATGCTGACGACCACGGTGTTTCTCGTGGCGGTATGATTCGCGATAACCCTTTCGGTAGGTATGGCCAACATCACGGCGTTCATGGTGGTTACGATGCTCGTAACGATCTCCGCCCCGTTCGTGGTGACGTTGCTGTTCGGCCTGCACCTGCGCGGGTGCAAGGGCGGTCAGGCCGAGTGCCGCACTGATGGCAATACTCGAAATAATATGACGTATGTTCATGGTGTACCTCCTGCTTGCTTTTCAATTGCCGGGCCCTTTGCCCAGCGTCGAGTGCAGGTTACATAGTCATGCCTGAACAGCAGCTGAACGCCGCAGGAGAAAAGGGGTTATAAAATTCCTCACTGCTGTCCCGTTAACATAAGCCTGACAAGCGGTAAGCTTCGGATAAATAAGGTAAACAGGTTAACTGATGCGC
>NZ_JAVVES010000006.1:0-63360 GCF_032250955.1 Sulfuriflexus sp.
TCTCCCTCCGGGAGAAGGCCAGGATGAGGGAGTAAATAAAACAATGTGTTATCGAATCTAAATCCCCTCACCCTAACTCTCTCCCGAAGGGAGAGGGAATTAACGGGACAGCAGTGATAGAATTTAATGATTAGCCGGAAAATTATTTCAGAACAATAACAGTTCGCCCAGGGGTGGTAATGGAAAAGGACAATACGCTGCACCTACTCATCATCGATGAGTCATCCAACGATGCCGAGATGATCACAAACATCCTGCGCAATGCCGGGCATGCCGTTCGCGCTACCCGTGTGGAGGATGATGAAGACATGCAGGAGGCGCTGGATGCCCAGAACTGGGATCTGATTATCACCGCTGATAAACTGAGCTATATTGATGCCCACAAGGCTATCGAGTTACTGAGGAAAACCGAAAAAGACATTCCTCTCATTGTCGCGGCCAATGGCAGCGAAAACCTGACCGCCGGCGCGGCCCTGCAAGCAGGCGCCTGTGACTTCTTCAAGAAGGATGCCGAGCCGGAACACCTGCAATATATCGTCAGGCGTGAGATCAAGGCACTCAACGATCGCCGCCAGTTACGCAGGTTCAACAAGGCCGCCCGGGAAAGTGAGGTGCGCTGCCGCAATCTGCTGGACAGTTCCCGCGACGCCATTACCTATGTCCACGAGGGCATGCACCTGTATGCCAACCCCGTGTATATGGAATTATTCGGCTATGACGATCCGGAAGATATTGATGGTATGCCCATCATGGATATGGTCGCACCGGCTGATCACGATGTTTTCAAAAAATTTCTGCGCAAGTTCTCGAATAACCCGAATGAAATGAAGGGCGATATTGAAGTCAAGGGCATGCGTACCGACGGCACAGAATTCAATGCGGTAATGGAGTTTACCCCTGCCTCGGTGGATGGCGAGACCTGTACCCAGATCATTATTCGCAGCGCCTCTGACAAGGACCTCGAACAGCAACTTAACATCCTCAGCAAACAGGATCTGCTCACCAGCCTCTATAACAGGAATTATTTTATTGAGGCACTCGAACAGGGTATTTCAAAAGCGGCCACGGACTCCTCACGGACTGCCATGTTCTATATCGAAATAGATGATTTTGAGGACATCAAGGGAACCCTCGGCCTGGCAGCCAGCGATCTGGTTATCAGTGATGTTGCCAAGGAACTAAAAACCCATGTCGAGGAGCCTGACATCATTGCCCGTTTTGGCGATTACAGTTTTACCATTCTTCTCAAGGAAGCCTCACATGAAACCTCGCAGGATTATGCCCAGAAGTTATGCAAAACGATTGAAGATCATATTTCGGATGTCGGCGGTCAAACTGTTACAACCACGGTAAGCATCGGCGTCTGTCCTGTTGGTGAAAACTCAAGTAGCGCACAGGATGTGCTTACCCGCGCCAGCAGTGCCTGTAACGCAGCGTCAGCTGAAGGCGGTAACCGTGTGCATTTATTTAATCTTGTTGAAGTCGAACAGGCGGATAAGGAACGCAACGCTGCCTGGGTTGAAACGCTTCGTGATGCATTGGCTAACGACCAGTTCTTTCTTGCTTATCAACCGATAGTGAGTCTGCATGGCGACACCAGTGAAAACTACGAAGTCCTGCTGCGCATGCAAAACGCTAGTGGCGAAGCAGTCCTGCCGCATGAATTTATTCCCGCCGCAGAACAAACATCCCTCATGCCGGAGATTGATCGCTGGGTTATCAAACATGCCCTGCAACGACTGGCGGAAGAACACGCCCGCGACAAAAAAACCAGCTTCTTTATCAAGTTATCCGGTTACTCCCTGAATGAGCCCGGCTTGCTGCCCTGGTTGAGTGAGCAAATCAAGGAAAACCGTGTTGCCGGCGACTGCATCGTTTTCGAACTCGATGAATCCAGTGCCTTCATGCACCTGAATGAAGCCAAGGCCTTTATCACCGGCATGAAGCAGCTGCATTGCAAGGTCGTTCTCGATCACTTCGGCAGCAGCCTGAACTCCATCAAGAACCTCAAACACCTGGATGTCGATTTTCTGAAGATTGATGGTGATCTGATTAGCAGTCTGGCCGGCGACAGCCAGCATCAGGAAACCGTGAAGTCGATCATCCAGACTGCCCATTCCATGGGCAAGCTGACGATTGCCGAGTTTGTGCAGGACGCCAACTGTCTGGCCCTGCTCTGGCAGTACGGCGTCAACTACATCCAGGGTTACTTCCTGCAGGAACCCGGCACCGAACTCGACTACGATTTTTCCGGCGAATCCTGATCAATCAAGCACATGTGAAACCAGGCCGTCGGCCAGCTTCGGTTCAAACCAGGTCGACTTTGGCGGCATAACATTGCCTGCGTCGGCCACGGCCATGAGCTGCTCGATGCGGGTCGGGTACAATGAAAAGGCTACGGCCATTTCGCCACTATTAACGCGACGCTCAAGTTCGGCCAAACCACGGATCCCGCCAACGAAATCAATACGCTTATCACGGCGCGGGTCACTGATCCCCAGCACGGGTTCAATCAACTGATCAGCCAACAGGCTAACATCGAGGCTGCCCACGGGGTCATTTGCCAGAATACGGTCGGAATGGATATTGAGCCGATACCACTGACCATCCAGATACATGCCATACTCGCCGTTTTGGCCGGGTGAGACCGGGCTGTCACTCGTTTCCACATCAAAGGCTTCCTTGACCTTTACCAGGTAACTGTCACTATCCAGACCATTAAGATCGGTAACGACGCGGTTATAGTCCAGTATCTTCATCTGGTTATCCGGAAAAATCACCGACAGGAAATAGTTATAACTCTCGTCACCCGTGTGGTCGGGGTTGTTCGCCTTGCGACTGGCGCAAACCCGCGAGGCTGCCGCTGAACGATGGTGACCATCAGCGATATACAGGCATTCCATCGCCTCAAAGGTAGCGGTCAGTTGCTCAAGCAGGCCGGCGTCATTCACCGCCCACAAGGTATGTTTCACGCCATCATCGGCAGTAATGTCTACATCGGGCGCAGCCCGGGTAACCTGTAAGGCAATCTCATCGACCATGGCAGAGTGCCTGTAGGTCAAAAAAACCGGCCCGGTCTGTGCATTCAGGGCCTCGATATTGCGCACCCGATCATCTTCCTTATCCGGACGGGTAAACTCATGCTTGCGAATACGGTTGGTATCGTAGTCCGCCACCGAGGCCACGGCCACCAGCCCGGTCTGTTCATGTTCTCCCATAATGAGACGGTAGAAGTAGTAACAAGGCTGTGCATCGCGCGCCAGCACGCCTTCATCGATCATCCGTTGCAGGTTAGCCGCGCCCTTGGCATAAACCGCATCACTATAGGGATCTGTGCCTTCAGGGAGGTCGATTTCCGGCTTGGAGATGTGCAGGAAACTCCACGGGCGACCTTGTGCACGCTGGCGCGCCTCTTCGGTATTCAGTACATCATACGGTGGTGCAGCAACTTCAGCGGCGCGGCCAGCTACCGGGCGTAGCCCTGTGAAGGGGCGAATCAGGCTCATTCAATTCTCCAGATAGTTATTTCAAGCTCGCGTATTCTACACCTTCTCCGGCTGGCAAACATCTGGCAATCAATGGCTTATCTTAACAACCTGTTAATACTATGTTTTTGAAGGATAAGGGGTCGGAGTCGCGCGTGCGTAGTGATTCGCTGAAGATAAGGGGTCGGAGTCGCGCGTGCGTGGTGATTCGCTGGAACAACGGGCCGCGATGTTGGCGACCAGGTCAAATGCATCTGTCAACAGCGACTCCGACCCCGCTGCGGATTCAGGGGTCGGAGTCGCGCGTGCGTGGTGATTCGCTGGAACAACGGGCCGCGATGTTGGCGACCAGGTCAAATGTATCTGTCAACAGCGACTCCGACCCCGCTGGATTGTGAATATAATTCATGAAGGCTAAATGTGAACCTCTTCACATTTCCCACGATCGAGATGGGTGAATTTAGACGGATCTCGGCGAATTCATTCCAGCATGCTATTCTTTATGGTCACTGACCGAGATATTTCCGGAATTTGCGGCATGATCACAAAAAAACAAACAAGCAAAACAACCAGCTTTCCGGGGAATTTGACGTCATTTCGCCTGCCCGCAGTGGGCCTTCGCCTGCGCGGCTTCTTGCCGCGACAAATACCGATTGCCGTCAAGCTGTCCCTTGCCGTTTCCTTGCTGGTCACCCTGGGGATGGTCTTGCTCGGATCAGTAGTCATCAACAACCAGGAAAAGCTGCTGCGCAAGCAGATCAATGCCCACGGCAACACAGTCGCCATCCAGTTAGCTGAATCCGCCAAGGAGCTCATCCTTGCCGATGACCGGCTCAGCCTCGGCGTACTCACCAGAAACATGATCAATGATAAGAGTATTCTCGGTACCGGCGTATTTGATGACAAGGGTAATGCCCTCGCCAGCGCCGGAATCACTCCACTGGAAAATGGCAATGAACTGGTCAATGTCGCAAGTCCTGTGAATGGCACTACCCACAGTATGGAGTGGCAGTACGAGATAGACGGACAGGTTCAGGATAACCTGGTTTCGTTTCTGCACCCGGTCACCTTTCAGGATGTGCGTGCCGGCTATGTATTGATCACCTTCAGTCGCGCCAGCCTGGATACTGCCGTGCATGATTCTGTCCGCGCCATTACTGCGGCGACTATCCTGATGATCATCCTTGCCATCATCATCTCTTATGCTATGTCACGCAAGGTCTCGCAACCCATCAATTACCTCATGGATGCCAGCAAGGCCATTGACGAGGGTCGGTTGACCTACCGTATTTCAGAACGACGTAATGATGAAATTGGTAACCTGATCAATGCATTCAATTCCATGGCCGATGGTCTGCTCAAAAAAAGCCAGGTAGAAGATGCCTTTTCACGTTTTGTCTCCACCAATGTTGCCAAACAGATCATGAATGATCTCGATAATGTAGAAATTGGCGGCGAGCATGTACATGGAAGTGTACTGTTCGCGGACATTGTCGGCTATACCGATATTTCCGAGAATCTTCCCTCCGAAGAGATCGCTAAATTATTGAATGAATATTTTTCTTATATTGGTGAGGCTACCAAACTTTATTACGGCAACATTGACAAGTTCATGGGTGACTGTGCCATGGTGGTGTTCGGTATCCCGCAAAATGATCCGGACCATGCCTTTCATGCCATAGGTTGTGCCGTACTCATCCAGCGACTGGTTGAGCGTTTGAATACCATCCGTATCGAAAAAGGCCAGTTCCCGGTGCAGTTTCGTCTTGGTATTAATTCCGGTGACATGCTCGCCGGCAACATGGGTTATAACGACCGCATGGAATTCACCGTTGTTGGTGATTCCGTCAATCTTGCCTCACGACTTTGTACTTTTGCAGCGCCCGGTGAAATCGTTATTAACAAGGATACTTATGCCACTGCCGGGATCAGCCAGCAGATTGTTGCCCGGCAGCACAAACCTATCCAGCTGCGTAGCCGTAAACACCCCGTCGCTACCTATGTAGTTACCGGCCTCGCAGCCGAGCATGAGCTGCTTATGGAAAAGCAAATTGAACAAATACTCGCAGGCAAAGCCGCTGCATGAAAACACTCAACATTTTATTTCTGGCGACTCTCCTGCTCTCCCAGTCCGCCTGCAGTGTTCTTGAAGTACAAGGCGGGATTCCGAGCATGGCAAAGATTGATGCCTGGATTGCGGATGACGAGTACGGCCGCGCACTCACCTCCCTTGAGCACATCCCCGCGAATACGCCGGAGTTTGCCGCCTATGTCAGCAAGCGCAAGGAAGTTGAATCACTTGCCGACAAATACGAACAGCAGATCCTCAGGGAGTTGGCAGCGATAACCGACGTGGAAGACTCTGCCAGCAGGATCTCGCTGCTGGACAAGGCGCTGCAAAAATACCCGGGCAGTGATGTCCTGCGCCAACAGCACCGTGTTCATCTCAAGCAACATTTACGGCGTATTCGCAAACTTGATGCCGAGGCGTTACTGGTACGCGCGCAACAACTCTATAACAAGCTACCGCTGCATGAACAGGACGTACGTAAGTCACCGATAAACTTCTCCGCGCACTACAAATTAAAAAACATGCGCGATGAGATCGCGGACATGCATAATCGCCTGATGGCAATGGCCGGCCTGTTACTCGATGATAAAGAGCTGGCCCTGGCAAACCGTTGCGTGACGCAGGCACGACAATTCCCGGCCGATCAGGCCTCCCTTGATAAACTCAAGGTGTTGCAACAACAGATTAATGCCCAACTGCAAAACATTGCAGTACAAAATGTAAAACGCCAGTCCCGGAAGAAACAAAGCGACAGCAAGAAGTTGCAGCACAACATCAATCAGGCCATGGATACTGATGATCTTGCCAAGGCTGGCAAGCTCCTCGCGAGACTCGGCAAACTGGAGCCTGATAGCCCGGCCTATCTCAGACTCAAGCTACAACACCGCGATAAAGTCAGCGTAATCGTCAAGGAAAGCATCACGAGGGGAAATGCGCTATACCGGCAGGAAAATATCTCTCAGGCCAAGCGGGTATGGGAGGATGCGCTCAGGCTCGATCCCCGCAACAAGACGTTGCAGACGAGTATATTGCGGGCACAGCATGTCCTGGACAAACTGAAAAAACTCCGCCAACAACAAAATCAAAGTAGCGGTATCAATTAATATCGCACCCAGAAGTCAGGGGCGGAATGGCAAAGACAATTCTGTAATATCCTCTCCGACAGGATTTTTATAAAAATGATTGTCACTCATCAATCATCAATCATCAATTGCCCTGACTCCGGAGGAGTAGGGTTGCCCTGACGCTGGAAGCGTAGGGTACTAACAATGGAGCCGATAGGATCCTGTGAGACAGCACAACGAACCCGAAGGGTTCTGTGAGCCAGGAAATCATCAATCAGAGGATAGACCGTTATTTGTCGACGGCAATCAGGCTATCGACCTTCTGATAACCTTGCGGCAGCTTCCTGCCCCGGGTACCACGCTCATGCATATAATGCTCGAGATCAGTCTGGCTCAAGGTGACATGCCGCTTGCCCGCTTCGACGCGTAATTTCTGCTCGCCGGTAAGTACGGCCATGGCACTCGTGTATGCCTCACCCGCCTTCAGCTTCGCAGTCGGGATATTCAGCAGCTTGATCCCCTTGCCCTTTGCCATCACAGGTAGTTCAGCGACATCGAGCACCAACAGGTGCCCCTCGTTACTCACCAGGGCCAGCCAGTCAGACTCCATGTCGGATACCCTGGCGACGCCGAGCGCCCTGCCGAACTTGCCGGTGTTGAGTACACTCTTGCCATTCTTGTTCTTTGTATACAGGTCGCCCAGCCTGGTTACGAAACCGTAGCCGCTGGTACTGGCAACCACATACAGGTCATCGGCTTTGCCGATCATGACCCCTTCAAATGTCGCCCCGTCGGGTGGATTAACGCGTCCCGATAATGGTTCGCCCAGACCGCGCGCCGAGGGCAAGGTATGCGTAGTCACGGTATACACCCGACCGGTGGAATCGAGGAATACACTCGGTTCAGTGCTGCGCCCGCAGGCCGCGTCACGATAAGCATCCCCGGCCTTGTAATTCATTTGCAGCGGGTCAACTTCATGACCTTTGGCAGCACGGATCCAGCCCTTCTTCGAGAGCACCACAGTCACCGGCTCAGCAGCAAGCAAGGCGCTCTCATCGATAGCCTGGGCAGCCTCACGTATCACAATAGGTGAGCGGCGATCATCACCGTATTTTTCCGCGTCTTCCTTGAGCTCGGTCTTGATCAGGGTCTTCATTCGCTGTTTCGAACCCAGGGTCTTTTCAATCGCTTCGCGTTCCCGCGCCAGTTCCTTTTGTTCGCCGCGGATCTTCATTTCTTCGAGTTTGGCGAGGTGGCGCAGTTTCAGTTCCAGGATCGCTTCGGCCTGGCGATCGCTTATCCCGAAGCGCTTCATCAATACCGGCTTCGGCTCATCCTCGTGGCGGATAATCGCTATCACTTCATCGATGTTCAGGAAGGCGGCGAGCAGCCCTTCCAGGACATGCAGACGATCTCTCACCTTTTCCAGACGATATTCGAGACGGCGTCTTACGGTCGCGGTGCGGAAGCTCAACCATTCGGTCAGGATCTGTTGCAGATTACGAACCCGCGGCCGTCCATCGATACCGATCATATTCAGGTTAACGCGGTAGGTGCGTTCAAGATCAGTAGTCGCAAATAGATGTGCCATGAGTTCATCGGTATTAATACGATTGGAACGCGGCACAATGACCAGCCGCGTCGGGTTTTCGTGGTCTGATTCATCACGCAGGTCCTCGACCATCGGCAGTTTCTTCGCCGTCATCTGTCCGGCGATCTGTTCAAGGATCTTGCCCCCGGAAACCTGGTGCGGCAGGGCAGTAATCACGAGCTCATCATTTTCTTTCAGGTAGCGGGCGCGCATGCGGATACTGCCATGGCCGGTTTCGTACATGCTCTTGAGATCGGTCTTCGGACTGATGATCTCGGCATCGGTGGGGTAATCCGGGCCCGGGATATATTTGCTCAACTCGGCCATGTCGGCCTTGCTGTTATCCAGCAAGAAGATACAGGCCGCGACGACTTCGCGCAGATTATGCGGCGGAATGTCCGTGGCCATGCCCACGGCAATGCCGGTGGTCCCGTTGAGGAGAATATTCGGCACGCGGGCCGGCAACAGGGACGGCTCACGCAGGCTGCCATCAAAGTTCGGCACCCAGTCCACCGTACCCAGTTCCAGCTCGGACAGCAGCGCCTGGGCATAGGGGGTCAGTTTCGATTCCGTATAACGCATCGCCGCGAAGGACTTCGGGTCATCCTGCGAGCCCCAGTTACCCTGCCCGTCAATAATCGGGTAGCGGTAGGAGAAAGGCTGCGCCATCAGCACCATGGCCTCGTAACAGGCGCTGTCGCCATGGGGATGGAATTTGCCGAGTACGTCACCGACGGTTCGCGCCGATTTCTTGTACTTGGATGTGGCGGACAGGCCCAACTCGGACATGGCATAGGTGATGCGGCGCTGCACCGGCTTCAGGCCGTCACCAATATGCGGCAAGGCACGATCGAGAATGACATACATCGAGTAATCGAGGTAAGCCTTCTCTGTAAAATCCTTCAGGGGCATCTGTTCTATGGATTCAAAATCCGGCTCGTTGGCCTGTTCAACCCCGGCCCTGGACTTTTTCCTGGCCACTGTCTTTTTCTTACCTGCCATAATCTTTATTTAACTCTTTACGAGTGCACCTCTGCGATATCACCCTTTTGTTCCAGCCAGATCTTGCGGTCGCCCGCGCGTTTCTTGGAGAGCAGCATATCCATGATCTCGGAGGCCTGGTCTTTTGCATCAATGGTCAGACGAACCAGCCGCCGGGTATCCGGGGCGATCGAGGTTTCGCGCAGTTGCAAGGGGTTCATTTCCCCGAGGCCCTTGAAGCGCTGGACATTGACCTTGCCGCGCTTTTTCTCGGCAGTGATGCGGTCAAGAACACCCTGCTTTTCACTGTCATCAAGGGCGTAGAAGACCTCCTTGCCGACATCAATACGATACAGCGGTGGCATCGCCACATAAATATGCCCGGCCTCCACCAGCGGTCGGAAGTGCCGCAGAAACAAGGCGCATAACAAGGTGGCAATATGCGCGCCATCTGAATCCGCATCGGCGAGGATACAGATGCGCCCGTAGCGCAGCCCCGCCAGGTTATCGGAACCGGGGTCAACACCGATGGCGACACTGATGTCATGCACTTCCTGTGAGGCCAGAACCTGGGTTGACTCCACTTCCCAGGTATTCAGGATCTTGCCACGTAGCGGCATGACCGCCTGAAATTCGCGATTGCGCGCCTGCTTGGCGGAACCGCCCGCCGAGTCTCCCTCGACGAGAAACAACTCGCTGCGCCGCATATCCTGCAGGCTGCAGTCGGCCAGTTTGCCTGGCAAGGCCGGCCCCACCGTGACCTTCTTGCGTGCCACCTTTTTGCCTGCCGCCATGCGACTTTGGGCATTGGATACGGCCAGCATGGCAATCCGCTCGCCGGCCTCGGGGTGCTGGTTCAGCCACAGGCTGAAGGCGTCCTTGCTCACGCCGGACACAAACGCCGCACACTCCCGCGAGGACAGGCGCTCCTTGGTCTGGCCGGAGAACTGCGGGTCATGGTGTTTTAGAGAGAGGATATAACAGCAACGTTCCCAGACGTCTTCCGGCGAAATCTTCACCCCGCGCGGCAGCAATTTGCGGAACTCACAGAATTCACGGATCGCATCGGTCAGCCCGGTCCGCAAGCCGTTAACATGAGTGCCGCCCTGAACAGTCGGGATCAGGTTAACGTAACTTTCGGCGATCATCTCGCCGCCCTCCGGTAGCCAGACCACGGCCCAGTCAACCGCCTCGGCCTCCCCTTGCATCGCCCCCATGAAGGGTTCTTCAGGTTCTATTGGCTGTTCCCCGATCGCCTCCAGCAGATAATCCTTCAGGCCATCTGCATAGCACCAGCTGAACGTTTCCTTGCTCTTTTCATTTTTGAAGGTGACTTCCAGGCCCGGGCAGAGCACGGCCTTGGCGCGCAGCACATGCATGAGCCGCGGCAGGGAATAGTTGCTGGAGTCGAAATATTTCTCATCCGGCCAGAAGCGCAAGGTGGTACCGGTATTGCGCTGGCCAACCTTGCCGACCACCTTCAGCTTTGACGCGGTCTTGCCGTTTTTGAAGGCAATGTTGTATTCCTTACCGTCACGGCGAATCCAGACTTCCAGATGTCTGGATAGCGCATTCACCACCGAGACCCCGACACCGTGCAGACCGCCGGAGAATTGATAATTCGTATTCGAGAATTTGCCACCGGCATGTAGACGGGTCAGAATGACTTCGATACCCGGAATCTTTTCCTTCGGGTGCATGTCGACCGGCATGCCGCGACCATCATCGCTGACTTCCAGCGAGCCGTCCTTGAACAGGGTCACCTCGATCTTCGTGGCATGCCCGGCCATCGCTTCATCGACACTGTTATCGATCACTTCCTGGGCAAGGTGATTGGGGCGGGTGGTATCGGTATACATGCCAGGTCGCTTGCGTACCGGGTCGAGACCGCTCAGAACCTCGATTGAGGCCGCATCATACTTACTGCTCATGCAGACAACCTTCTGGCACTTAAACCGTGCTTTCTACCAGTCACTTCTTTCGCCACCTGAGCCAAAATTCTCGGGGTAGCGCATTCTTCGCAGGCTTTCACTTGTGGATAGCGGCCTGTCGATACCACTGCACAGGTAATAAGCCTTGAGGTTATAACGATGTGCCATTGCATCACTGCTGCTGATCCTTGTCCAGTTGCTGGTTTGCGCCTTGCTGAACTGGCCATCATGGGTGCCGTAGGCATAGGTACGGTACTCCTGTGTAGTGCAGCGAATGCCTTCATGCATGACATTACTGGCACCGGAATTTGATTCAATCACGATGGTGTAACGCGATACGCCATCCTTGCCGACATTGAGGGAGGCGGGATCGATATAGAAGCTGAACGGCATGTCGACACGATCGACCTCAAGCTTGAGCAGGTCATCGCGCTTCGGGAAGGGCGGCAGAATAACCTCCTCCTCTTCCCAGCTGGGTCCCTCGATGAAAGCACCGAGGTCCGGGTCGTCATCCTCGATCGCGGAAAGTGGGGCTGAGAGCAGCAGACTGCTACAGAATAATGCCAGATAGTACAGAGCGTTCTTGTTCATATGCATATGCGCACAGTGTACCCCAGCATGGCGCGGGGACAAAGCAGGAACATCCAGTCTCTGAGTCTCAGGCCAGATCGGCCGCGAGGCTGTCACGAATGTTGCCCGGCAGTGCCGCGATACTCACATTATATGCCTCGTGGTCGATGCCGGCACCGATGTCGGCCCCTGATTTTGCGGCCTCGACCATCGCCGGCGTCAATTCGAACCGCATAAAGTGTACCGCCGAGGTCTTTTCCGCGTTGTCGCGTTCAAGGTCTTCGTCAGCAATCGCATACACGCGCTCATGGCCGGCGACCTGCATCCAGACCCTGTCCTCGATACCGATCATTTTGGCCAGGGCCTCCTTGCGGGCCTTTTCATCCGTGAATTCGATCATGAAGGTTGCCTTCCAGTTACTGCCATCCGGGATCAGCGGGTTGTAGGTATCGAGTTCCTCCTGAATGCCCTCGGCATCAAAAATGCGCTCGATACGTAGCATTTCCTGTATCTGATACTGCATGGTCAGGCGATCCTCAAAATACAGGGTCGCATTCTCGCCCAGCATTACCTGGCGATCTTTTTTATGGGCAATAACCCTGGCACGAAATTCCGCGCGTTGCCCGGCATAGGTCTCAAGGTTCATTAAATCATCTCGGCTCAACATCGCGATAACTCCTTAATCTGCTTCAGATACCGTAGGCCTGGCGTAACAGGCTTAATGGATGTTCAGGTCTACTACCGTCATCCAGACCATTGGCAATCTGGTCAGCGGCCATCGGACAATCACTCGAGTAATGATCCGCACTGGCCTGCTTGACTTTGTTGACGACCGGTCTGGCAATCTTCATCGAGGTCGCGTGGAACTCTTTTTTCACGGCATAGGTGCCGTCATGCCCGGAACAACGTTCAATGGCATCCACTTCAGTATCCGGGATCAGGCGCAGCAGGTCGCGTGTCTTCATACCGATGTTCTGCACCCGCAAGTGACAGGCGACGTGGTAACTGATCTTGCCCATCGGTTTGCTGAAATCGGTGCGCAATTTGCCTGCCTTGTGGCGCAACATCAGGTATTCGAACGGGTCATATATGGCGGCGGCAACCTTCTGCACCTCGGCATCATCCGGGAACATCAGGCGTAACTCCTGCTTGAACATGAGCACACACGACGGTACCGGCGCGACGATATCCCAACCCGCATCGACGAGTTTCGCCAATACAGGGATATTCGCCTCTTTGGCCTTGCGCACGGCATCGAGGTCACCGAGCTCCAGTTTCGGCATACCACAACACTGTTCCTTTTCGGCCAGCTTCATGGGGATACCGTTGTGTTCAAAGATGGCCACCAGGTCTTCGCCTAATTCAGGGGCATTGCGGTTGCCATAACAAGTCGCAAACAGGGCCACCTTGCCACGGGTATCCGCTGTCGGCTCGGCCCCGCTCTCGTCGGTAATGTGGTCCGCGAGACGCTTGCGTGTGGTCTTGCTGTGATACGCCGGCACCACGGCATCGGCATGCACACCGAGTGTCGCCTCGAGGATCTTGCGAATCGGCCGGGCACGATTGGCGGCATTGACGATGCCGCTGACGACCGGGATCCCGGCGAGGTTGCCGACTTTATCGGTTGCCGTCAGGATCTTGTCGCGGGTACTCGCGCCCTGCTTGCGAAATTTCTGCGCCTTGGCACGCAACATCAGGTGTGGAAAATCGACGTTCCATTCGTGCGGCGGCACATAGGGGCACTTGGTCATGTAACACAGGTCGCACAGGAAACAGTGATCAATTACCTTCCAGTAGTCTTTTTTATCGACGCCATCGACCTCCATGGTGTCGGATTCATCCACCAGGTCAAAAAGCGTCGGGAAGGACTGGCACAGACTTACGCAACGACGACAACCATGACAAATGTCATAAACACGTTCGAGTTCAGTAAACAGATTATCTTCGTCCCAGAACGCCTCATTTTCCCAGTCGAGTGGATACCGGGTCGGTGCCTGCAGACTGCCTTCACGAGTGCCTGATGCCATGTTGAGTTACTCCCAGCCTGTTATTATTAACCTTGAAACATCACGGCCGGCATAAGAGCCGGCCGTGTGAATAAAACCAGAATAGCCGTTATTAATCGTCCAGGCTGTCCAGTGCCTTCTGGAAGCGATTGGCGTGCGAACGCTCAGCCTTGCCCAGTGTTTCAAACCAGTCTGCAATTTCATCAAAGCCTTCTTCACGCGCAGCCTTGGCCATACCCGGGTACATATCAGTGTACTCGTGAGTTTCGCCGGCCACCGCAGCCTTCAGGTTGTCGCCGGTTGGGCCGATTGGCAGACCTGTAGCCGGGTCACCGACTGCTTCCAGGTACTCGAGATGGCCGTGGGCGTGACCGGTTTCACCTTCAGCGGTGGAACGGAACACGGCGGCCACATCATTGTAGCCTTCAACATCGGCCTTTGATGCGAAGTACAGATAACGACGGTTGGCCTGTGACTCGCCGGCAAAGGCGTCTTTTAGATTCTGTTCTGTCTTGCTACCTTTCAGATCCATTTTCAATTCCTCCAAGTGGGTGGGTTAGTTTAGACTTAGTCTAAGCCTGTGAGGCCATTATGCCTGCACTACGCCCATTGTCAATAGGCCACCAAGACCAACAAGGCTAAACCAGCATAGCGTTTGACGCTACCCGTGGCGCTGCGGTAAGTTACGCGCGAACTGCTAGAGAAACCTTACTGTGGCCAAGAAAACCGGAAAAACCAGCCAGCCCGCCGATTTTGAGGGGGCTCTTGATGAGCTGGAAACACTCGTCGAACGTATGGAAAAGGGTGAAACCCGCCTGGAAGATGCCCTGCAAGACTTCGAGCGCGGCATCGCCCTGACCCGCACCTGCCAGAAAGCACTGGCCGATGCCGAGCAAAAAGTCCAGATCCTGCTCGAACAAAATGCCGACGCCGGCACCGAAAGCTTTGACCAGGACGATTGACAATTTGCCCCTGCAACGCCTGATGCATGATCTCCAGGGACAGGTCGAAACGGCCCTGGCCCACTGGTTACCGCCGCTCACCGTCCAGCCCGAAAACCTGCATGCGGCCATGCGCTACAGCGTGCTCGGCGGCGGCAAACGTGTACGGGCGATCCTCGTCTATTTAACCGGCCAGGCACTGGAGACCCCGCAGCGGGAACTGGATGGCCCGGCCAGCACCGTTGAATTAATCCATGCCTATTCACTCATCCATGACGACCTGCCGTCAATGGATGATGATGACCTGCGCCGGGGCAAACCAACCTGCCACAAGGCATTTGACGAGGCCGTCGCCGTGCTCGCCGGGGATGCGCTGCATTCGCTGGCTTTCCTTATCCTGGCCAGGGACCCCGCCATGGGCTGTGGCGCTGAAAAACGTCTGCAAATGGTCGACATTCTGGCCCGCTCGATTGGCTCACGGGGCATGGCCGGCGGCCAGGCCATTGACCTGGCCAGTGAAGGCAAAACCCTGACCCTGCCGGAACTCGAGAGCATGCATATCCACAAGACCGGTGCCCTGATCCGCGCCAGTGTGCAACTCGGCTGCCTGGCCAGTACCTGTAGCGATGAACAGTTCAAGGCCCTTGATCACTATGCCAAGTGTATCGGCCTGGCCTTCCAGATCCGCGACGATATCCTTGATGTCGAGGCCGATACAGAGACCCTCGGCAAGGCACAGGGCGCAGATATTGCCAGGGACAAATCCACCTATCCCTCCCTTCTGGGCATGGTCGAGGCCAAGCAAATGGCCGAACAGTGCCATTCCGATGCCCTGCAGGCCCTGGCAGGATTCGACGAAAAGGCCGACCCGCTGCGCTGGCTATCAGCCTATATCATCGAGCGCGGCCATTAAAGGTAATTTTTTATACCCATATTCCGTCTGCCGGCCTTGCATGTTTACGGTCAAACACCGATCATAACCGGCTCATTTTCGGACCTCCAAGATGGCTGACGCAGAGACATACCCAATACTGGTAAACATTGATGACCCCGCCGATCTGCGCAGCCTGCCCGAGCAGCAGCTGCCGCGGTTGGCCGATGAATTACGCCATTTTCTCATCGATACCGTCAGTCGCACCGGCGGCCACCTGGCCGCAAACCTCGGTACGGTCGAGCTTAGCGTCGCCCTGCACTATGTCTTTGCCACCCCGGAAGACCGCCTGGTCTGGGATGTCGGCCACCAGAGTTATATTCACAAAATCCTCACCGGCCGCCGCGAGGCCATGAGCACGATACGCCAGCAAGGTGGCATCGCCGGGTTCCCGAAGCGCGATGAAAGCGAATATGACTGCTTTGGTGTTGGTCATTCCAGCACCTCGATCAGCGCCGCCCTCGGCATGGCCATCGCGGCGACACATGAAGGCAAGGATCGGCGTGTCGCGGCCATAATCGGCGACGGCGCAATGACGGCCGGTATGGCCTTCGAGGCCCTGAATCATGCCGGCGATCTGGACGCAAATTTGCTGGTCATCCTCAACGACAATGACATGTCGATATCCAACAACGTTGGCGGTCTATCGAATTACCTCGCCCGCGTCCTCTCCGGCAAGCTTTACTCGAGCATGCGTGAAGGCAGTAAGAAGGTGCTTGGCACCATCCCGCCGGTCTGGGAACTGGCGCGCCGTGCCGAGGAACACATGAAGGGCATGGTCGTGCCCGGCACGCTATTCGAGGAGCTCGGTTTCAACTATATCGGTCCTATCGACGGCCATGACTTGCCCACTCTGATCAAAACCCTGCGTAACCTGCGCCAGCTGCCCGGCCCGCAGTTCCTGCATATCGTCACGCAAAAAGGCAAGGGTTACGCGCCGGCCGAGGACAATCCCTGTGGTTTCCACGGCGTCTCGAAGTTTGACCCGGAAAGTGGCGAGTCGCTGGCCGGGCCCGGTGCCGGCCCGACCTATACCCAGATTTTCAGTGACTGGCTGTGTGACATGGCCGCGGCTGATGAACGCCTGATGGGTATCACGCCGGCCATGTGTGAAGGCTCGGGTCTGGTTCAATTCTCAAAGGCATTTCCGGATCGTTACTACGATGTCGGTATTGCTGAACAACACAGTATCACGCTGGCCGCGGGGCTGGCCTGTGAAGGGCTAAAACCGGTGGTGGCGATTTATTCGACCTTCCTGCAGCGTGCCTACGATCAACTTATCCATGATGTCGCCCTGCAGAATCTGCCTGTCCTGCTCGCCATCGACAGGGCCGGGCTGGTGGGTGCCGATGGACCAACCCACGCCGGGGCGTTTGACCTGTCCTTCCTGCGCTGTATCCCGAATATGCTCATCATGGCCCCGAGTGACGAAAATGAATGTCGGCAGATGCTCAGCACCGGCTTCCGGCACGATGGGCCCGCCGCGGTTCGCTACCCGCGTGGTAGCGGCCCCGGGGTGGCCGTGACCGCAGACCTGCAGACCCTGCCGATAGGCAAGGGCCTGCTTCGCCGCCAGGGTCAAAAGGTCGCCATCCTCGCCTTTGGCAGCGTGCTGGCGGCCAGCCTTGAGGCTGCCGAATCACTGAATGCGACCGTTGCCGATATGCGCTTTGTCAAACCCCTCGACGACGACCTCATCGCCCGGCTTGCCGCAGATCATGACCTGCTGGTCACTGTCGAGGAAAATGCCTGTATGGGCGGGGCAGGCAGCGCCGTCCAGGAATCCCTCGCCGCCCAGGCGATCACTCTGCCGGTGCTGCAACTTGGCCTCCCTGACCGTTTTATCGAGCACGGCGAGACAAACAGCCTGCTGGCCGAGTGCGGGCTCGATTCCGGTGCTATAATCCGCGCCGTGGAAAATCGCTGCACAGATATGGATTGCATGGCACCATCGCGGCACGTAAAATAATTCCCTAGTATTTTGCTCAGTTATTTTGGATAATGATAGTTATGGCCGCACGCTATACCTTGAAAATAGTTACCGATTTTGCGTCGGCACATACCCTCCGGGATTACCCCGGCGCCTGCAGTCGCATGCATGGGCATAACTGGAAGCTAGAGGTAGAAGTCAGCGCCACGCAGCTTGATGACACCGGTATGGCCATCGACTTCAAGCATATCAAGCGGGCGGCACGCGAACTGGGAGATCAGCTGGATCACCGTTACCTGAACGAAATCCCGCCATTTGATCAGATTAACCCGACCGCGGAAAACATCGCTGCCCACTTATATAAAGGTATCGGCAACAAGATTAATAACGAACATATACAGGTCTGCGCTGTCACGTTGTGGGAAACCGAGCGCGCCTGTGTCAGGTATACAGAGGAATAAACGACATGACAAAGACTGTCCCGGAAATTGCTGATGTACAAAACGATGCCGATATGCGTCGAATCGCCATTGACAAGGTAGGTATCAAGGACATCCGCCACCCGGTTGTCATCAATGACCGCAGTGGCCAGGAACAACATGTTGTCGCCAACTTCAACATGTATGTAAACCTGCCGCACAACTTCAAGGGCACGCACATGTCCCGTTTTGTGGAGATCCTTAATCTGCACGAACGTGAACTGACCGTGAAGTCGTTCAAGGAAGTCCTGCACGAGATGGTCGAGCGCCTCGATGCCGAAGCCGGCCACATTGAAATGAGCTTTCCCTTCTTTATTAACAAGAAGGCACCGGTCTCCGGCGTTGAAAGCCTGCTCGACTATGACGTGACCTTCATCGGTGAGATCCACAACAACATCCCGATGGTAACCGTCAAGGTCGTGGTTCCGGTGACCAGTCTCTGCCCCTGCTCAAAGAAGATCTCCGACTACGGTGCACATAACCAGCGCTCACATGTCACCCTGACCGTATTACCAAACTGCTTTGTCTGGATCGAAGACCTCGTCGACATTGTTGAGAGCGAGGCCTCCTGCCAGCTTTATGGCCTGCTCAAGCGCCCGGATGAAAAATACGTTACTGAACATGCCTATGACAACCCGAAATTTGTCGAAGACATGGTACGTGATGTCGCCGCCCGTCTAAACAGTGACGAGCGCATCCTTAGCTACCAGGTAGAATCCGAAAACTTCGAGTCGATCCACAACCACTCGGCCTATGCCTTGATCAGCAAGGATAAACGCGAAGATTAAGAATTAATGATTTTATTCATTAATTCAAAAGCCCAACGCAGAGGCGCCAAGACGCAAAGATCGCAAAGAGATATTTAGCACGAACCTTTATTTCCATTTTGTTCTTCTCCGCGGTCTTTGCGTCTTGGCGCCTTTGCGTTGCAAGAAGTAATACAAGGCCTTTTAGTTTTTACTCAATATTTCTTCTTCAGGCGCATCGACGCGTTGCTGTTAATCATCTCGAGTCGCCCGAGGAAGGACATCCCCAGCAACACCCTCGCACCGCTGTGAGCATCAATCACGGTTCCTTCGACATTGCGCAGTTCCACATCACCGACCTGCACCTTATCCAGCTGAACCCGCCAGCCGCGAGCAAAACCCGAGGCAGTCGATACACCGATCGGTGTACCGTGCAGACGATAATCGATACCCAGGCGTTCAGCCTGCTTGCGATTCATTGCCACTGACGAGGCACCGGTATCAACAAGAAAGTTGACCGGGAAGCCGTTGATGCTGCCGACCGTGGTAAACATACCGCGTTCATTACGGTAGATAGAAACACTCGGTTGCTGATCACGCTTGAAGCTGGTGCTGATATGACTGCCGAGCAGATAGGTCTGGCGCTTGCCCTCAAACTCCAGCAGCACCTCGTTACTGTCCGAGGAGATTAACAACACCCCTTCCGGGCTTCGCTTGCCCGGTTTGAGGGTATGTTGTTTGCCGTCAATTTTGACAATGGCCTGGTTACGGAACAGGCCCATGACCATAATGTCTATCGCCAGGGCATTAGCCGCGAAGCCAGACAAGACGGTGAGGATAACCAGTAAGAGGCGGGAGGACATTACTCGCGACGAATGTGATAGCGTTCGCCGCTGGAGGTATTCAGATCTATTTTGACCCGTTGCGGGCTCCAGCCATGCTGCTTGTCATGTGCCTCGACAAAAATGACATCGGTTGCCGCCGGGATATCGATACCGTTCAGACTGCGGGTAAAGGGTTGCTCATTCACATGCGGGTGATACAGAACACGGTTACCGAGCTGCTTGCCATTGGCATCAACCAGCCGCCAGGCATCGGCATAATGCTCCCAGCCGGTATCGGCATGCAGAAGCGTTACTTGTGCCTGCCAGCTACTGCCCTGCTGATGTAGATAGACATCCTTGATCTCGACATCACCGGCCCGGGCCACCGCAGCGACCAGCATCAAACCCGGGATTGTCGCCCACAACATTACTGTCTTTGTCTGTTTCACGTGTATTCCCCTTCCTGAGTGTATTGGCTCTGATTAATCAGACCTGCGCCAACACGGAATGTTCATCGTTGTCACAGACTATAAAGGTAGACACCCAACTGTAACAAGCCCGCAGCATAGATACCGGCGAGCAGATCGTCGACCATAATCCCGAAACCGCCCGCCACGCGTTGATCGAGTAGCCGGATCGGCCAGGGTTTCCAGATATCAAACAGGCGAAACAGGGCAAATCCCGCCAGCATCCATTGCCAGCCACTCGGGGCCATGAACATGGTCACCAGGTAACCGACGACCTCGTCCCAGACGATACCGGGGTGGTCATGCACCTTCAGCTTGCTTGCGGCATGCGCGCACAGGCCGATGCCGATGATAAACAAGACCGCCACTACCGCCAGGTACAGCCACGCTGCCAGGGGTTGCAGGAAATAATAAAACGGCAGCGCGACCAGGGTACCAAAGGTGCCCGGGGCGAACCGCGCGGCGCCGGTGCCAAAGCCGCAGGCCAGCCACATAAGGGGGTCGCGCCATATTGTTATGGGTAAAGACGCTGGTTTGCTCATGCTGGTTTCCCGCCTGTATGCATCGCGAAATGCTCGTAACCCGTAGCCTGTGGCGTATAGCACGCGCCCCCGGCATCGAAACAACGCAGACCGGCCTCGGCTTCAATCTGGCCAATGCGGCTCACTGGCAGAGCCAGCCCGGCCAGTTTCGCCTGCAGGGCGGTTTCCTGTGCCGGCGGCACCGTAAAACACAGCTCATAATCATCGCCGGCGGCCAACGGCAGGCGCCAGTCTCCGCTGCGGGTGATCGCTTGCACAGCGGCTGATACCGGCAGGGCCGCCAGCTCGAGGCGGGTGCCGACATGACTGGCCTTGAGGATATGTCCCAGATCGGCGAGCAGGCCATCTGAGATATCAATCGCGGCACTGGCCAGGCCGCGCAGCGCCTGGCCCAGTTCGACACGTGGTGTCGGACGATGCAGTTTCGGCAGGAGGTCAGCCACCTCCGCAACCGTGCACTGGCCCAGTTCATGTTGCAGCGCCAGCCCCGCGTCACCCAGAGAACCGCTGACATAGATTGCATCCCCCACATTCGCGCCGTCGCGACGTAATGCCTGGCCGGCGGGGACGAGGCCCTGCAGGGTAATACTCAGGGTCAAGGGGCCGCGCGTGGTATCCCCACCAACCAGGGCGACGTTATGCTCGGCGGCGAGCGTAAACAGTCCCTGGCAAAACCCCTCCAGCCACTCATCGTCAACCTCGGGCAGGGTCAAGGCCAGCGAGGCCCAGCGCGGGATGGCACCCATCGCGGCGATATCACTCAGGTTTACGGCCAGGAGTTTGTGACCGATATCCCCGGCGGTGGCGCTGGCCGGGAAGTGCACACCGGCGACCATGGTATCCGTGGTGACGACCAGCTCCTGGCCGGCCGGGACTCGCAACACTGCCGCATCATCACCGATGCCGAGCACGACATCATCATGAACCTGTGCATGCCGGGCAAAGTAATGATTGATAAGGCTGAATTCGGTAGCAGGCATGGGCCTTTCCCGTCAGAGACTCAGTTGTGGGGCCGGTTCATTTTTTCTTCTGCGCCGCGGCCTGGATCTCGGTACTGCGCAGCTTGCGCGCCACCCGGTCGAGAATGCCGTTGACATACTTGTGGCCGTGTTCGGCGCCGAAGATCTTCGCCATTTCCACACCTTCGTTAATCACCGCCTTATAAGGTACATCAAGGCGGAACTCAAGCTCGTAGGTACTCATACGCAGAATGGCACGTTCCACCGGGTCAACCTCATTAATCGGCCGATCCAGATACTCGATGAGGTGATCATCGAGCTCGTGCAGATGCAGGGGAACCTCGCGCAACAGTTCACGGAAATACTCGACATCGACATTTTGCATATCGTGTTCAATAAGGAACTGTTCTTCGATAACACTGACGTCCGCGCCGGTCAATTGCCACTGGTAGAGGGCCTGAACAGCGTTACGTCGTGCCTTGCTCCGTGCCTTGCTCAAGACCTTCTCCTCATGAAGAGAACCGGCATATCAAACTTCAAACTCGCGCAACAGGTTAACCATCTCAATCGCAGACAGGGCCGCTTCGCCGCCCTTGTTACCGGCTTTGGTACCGGCACGTTCAATAGCCTGTTCAATACTGTCGACTGTCAACACGCCGAAGGCAACCGGCATACCGAATTGCATACCAACATTGGCCAATCCCTTCGAGCACTCACCCGCGACATAATCAAAGTGCGGTGTGGCGCCGCGAATCACGGCACCGAGTGCCACAATCGCATCATAACGACCACTCGCCGCCATCTTCTGGGCAGCCAACGGGATCTCGTGCGCCCCCGGCACCCAGACGATCTCCATGTCTTTGTCGGCGGCACCGTGCTGCTTCAGCGCATGGGTCGCACCGCTGACCAGCGCGTTAACAATAAAATCGTTAAAGCGGCTGGCGAGGATACCAAAGCGTGCGCCGCGGACGGACAGATCGGCTTCAATGGTTTTAATCGTAGACATCATTCATACCCCTGCTAAAAATTCTTATTCGAAATTCACGTAATCGTTGACCTCAAGACCAAAGCCGGACAGGCCATGCAACTTGAGACGGGAACCGAGGATATTCATCTTGCGCACGCCGAGGTCCAGCAGGATCTGGGCGCCAAGACCGTAGGTTCGCAAGTCATCACTATGCGCCGATGCCGATGATTCTACACTCTTCTCCTTGAGCTGATAATTCCTGATTTGCTGGAGGATGACCTCGTTGTCATCGGTATTGCGCAATACCAGGATAACGCCTGCCCCCGCCGCGGCGACATGCTGCATAGCCTTGTGCAAGGGATGCGAACAACTCTCGAAGCGGGCACCAAGTACATCGCACAAGGTGTTTTGTATATGCACACGCACCAGTACCGGTTGACTCATGTCCGGTTCACCATAAATCATGGCCAGGTGCAGGCGTTGGTCATAGGCATCGAGATAGGAAACCAGCTTGAAGTCACCGTACTCGGTCGGCATGGGACAATCATCCATGCGCTCGATGGTCTTCTCGTTCTCAATACGGTAATGAATCAGGTCGGCAATGGTACCGATCTTCAAACCATGCTCCTCGGCAAATATCTCAAGGTCGTCACGGCGGGCCATGCTGCCATCTTCGTTCAGTATCTCGACAATCACACTGGCGGCTTCGTAACCGGCCAGGCGGGCCAGGTCACAACCGGCTTCGGTATGCCCGGCGCGGATCAACACACCACCCGCCTGCGCCATGAGCGGAAAGATATGCCCCGGCATGACGATATCATCAGCCTTCGCCCCCTTGGTGACGGCGGCCTGTACGGTCACGGCGCGGTCGGCGGCGGAAATCCCCGTGGTCACGCCCCTGGCCGCCTCGATGGATACGGTAAAGTTGGTGCCGTGCAAATCATTCGTATCGGTCACCATCAATGGCAGACGCAACTGCTGACAACGCTCCCGCGTCAGGGTCAGGCAGATCAGGCCACGACCATACTTGGCCATGAAATTGATGGCTTCCGGGGTCACGCACTGCGCAGGGATAATCAGGTCGCCTTCATTCTCGCGGTCCTCGTCATCCATGAGGATCACCATCTTGCCCTGGCGCATGTCTTCTACGATGTCTTCAATCTTGCTTAATGGCATAAAGTATTACTTCTTGATTGCAATTGTTCAGGCGTCACCGGCAAAACCGTGTTCGGCCAAAAAAGCGCGGCTCAGGCCGGCACCACTTACTCCCGGTTGTGCGGCCCTGTCACCGAGCAGCATACGCTCGAGATAACGGGCGATCACATCAACCTCTATATTCACGCGCCGCCCGACCTTGAACTCATGCATGGTCGTTTCACTCAGGGTATGCGGCACGATATTCAGGTCAAATACATTGCCGTCGACGGCGTTCACGGTCAGGCTGATGCCGTCCACGCAAACCGAGCCCTTCCCGGCGATATAGCGCGCCAGTTGATCCGGCACGCGCAGCCTGAAACGCACCGAGCGCGCATCCTGGCGGCGGTCAATAACCTCGGCGATACCATCGACGTGCCCGCTGACCAGGTGTCCGCCCAGCGGGGTCGTCGGCGTCAGGGCCTTTTCCAGGTTCACGGTGTCAGCGGGCTCGAGTTCGCCGATAATGGTGCACGACAGGGTTTCAGCGGAGACATCGGCACTGAAACCGTCAGCATGCTTCTCGATCACAGTCAGGCAAACACCACTGACCGCGATACTGTCACCCGGTTGTACATCCGCCAACGGTAACTTGCCGGTAGCGATACGCAAGAGGACATCGCCACCCTTGTCGCGGGTGCTGGCGATCGTGCCAACGGCCTGAATAATTCCTGTAAACATAATCTCTATCTGCTTCTCTCAAGCAAGCGTGCCGTGATGCGCCAGTCACGGCCCACGGCACGGGTATCCGTTATTTCCAGCTCAATGCGATCCGCCATCTTCTCCAGCCCCGGCAAGTGCATCAGGCCGCAGGCACTGTCACCCATGAGCAGTGGTGCCATGTAGATCACCAGCTCGTCAACCAGACCCGCCTGCAACATGGCACCGGACAAGGTCGCCCCGGCCTCGAGCAGTACCTCGTTGCGCTCATCGGCAGCGAGCTGCCTGAGCATTGCCGCCAGATCAATCCTGCCGTCCCTGACGGTCACCTGTACCACCTCGGCACCGGCCGTGCGCAAGATCTCAGCCTTGGGCATCTCTGCGTCCAGTGTCATAACCCGTACAGGCCCCGGCTGACTTAACATCTTTGCCTGCGGCGACATCTGTAATTGCGAGTCCAGTACCACACGGAGTGGCAGCTCGCCATACTGCCCGGCATCGTCCGGCAGACGTACTGTCAGCGACGGGTCATCATGCAACACCGTGCCAATGCCCGTGACAATGGCCGAACTGCGTGCCCGCAGACGATGCACGTCATGCCGCGCTGCGGCAGCGGTGATCCACTGGCTCTCACCCGAGGCCATCGCTGTGCGACCATCCAGGCTCATGGCCAGTTTGGCGCGCACATAGGGACGACCCTCGCGCATGCGCATTAAAAAGCCGGGGTTGAGCGCCTCGGCCTGCGCCTGCAGCAGGCCGCTCTCGACCGTAATCCCCGCCGCCTTCAATCGTGCCAGGCCCTGCCCGGCAACGCGTGGATTCGGATCCGGCATCGCGACCACCACACGGCTCACGCCCGCCTCGATCAGGGCCTCACAGCACGGTGGCGTCCGCCCATGATGTGAACAGGGCTCCAGGGTCACATACGCCGTTGCCCCCTTTGCCCTGTCTGCGGCTGCCTGCAGGGCATGCACCTCGGCATGGCCTGCGCCTGCCCGCACGTGCCAACCCTCGCCCACCACCTCGTGGCCTTGCACCAGCACGCAGCCCACGCGCGGATTCGGGTCCGTCGTATAGAGGCCTTTGTCCGCCAGGCGTATGGCCTGTGCCATGTAACGATGGTCGTCGGCACCAGACATCAATCGCTCGATTTCTTGCTTTTGGTTTTATTCGCCGCGGGCAACAGGGATAACTGCTGACGCCGCACTGCCGCCGAAGGTTCCCGCTCCAGACGTTCGATCTCCTCGCGAAAGGCATTCACATCTTCAAAACTGCGATACACCGAGGCAAACCGCACATAGGCGACATGATCCAGTTCACGCAATTCTTCCATGACATATTCGCCCAGCAGCCTTGACGAGACTTCACGGTCACCCGTGGCACGCAGGCGCTGCTTGATGTGATTTATCGCGGCATCGATCTGTTCGGTCTTTACCGGCCGTTTTTCCAGCGCCCGCATCATGCCGGCACTGAGTTTTGCCTCGTCAAAGGGCACGCGGTTGCCATTGCTCTTGATAATACGCGGCATCACCAGTTCGGCAATTTCATAGGTTGTAAAGCGTTCCGCGCAGCTCAGACACTCACGCCGACGCCGTACCGCATCGCCTTCATTGGCCAGGCGTGAATCGATAACCCTGGTTTCCTCGGCACCACAAAACGGGCAGCGCATGTCAGGACTCCTTTGGCGTCATGACGTATTGCCCATCATCAGAACTAGTCGCCATAAACCGGCAGACGCTGACAGATGTCCAGGACCTGGCCTTTCACACGCTCGATGACTGCCGTGTCGTCGAGGTTTTCAAGGATATCGCACATCCAGCCCGCCAGTTGACTGACATCGGCCTCGGTAAAACCGCGCGTGGTGATCGCCGGGGTTCCGAGACGAATACCGCTGGTGACAAAGGGTGACTGCGGGTCATTTGGCACCGAGTTCTTGTTGGTGGTGATGTTGGCGGCACCGAGTGCGGCCTCGGCCGCCTTACCGGTAATACCCTTGTCGATAAAGCTGACCAGGAACAGGTGATTGTCAGTGCCCTTGGAAACCACATCAAAGCCGCGTTCCATAAACACCTCGGCCATGGCACGGGCGTTATCCACCACTTGCTGCTGGTAGACCTTGAACTCCGGTTGCAGGGCCTCGAGGAAGGAAACAGCCTTGGCGGCGATCACGTGCATGAGTGGGCCACCCTGGATTCCCGGGAAGACCACTGAATTGAGTTTCTTTTCGATCTCGGGATTGGCCTTGGCCAGGATCATGCCGCCGCGCGGGCCACGCAGGGTCTTGTGTGTGGTCGTGGTCGTGACGTCGGCGATCTGGGTCGGGTTCGGATAGACTCCCGCAGCGATGAGCCCGGCGACATGGGCCATATCCACCATCAGGTAGGCGCCCACACTGTCGGCGATGTCGCGGAAACGTTGCCAGTCGACGATGCGGGAATAAGCACTGAAGCCGGCGATGATCATCTTCGGTTTATGCTCCCTGGCCAGCGCCTCGACCTGCTCGTAGTCAATCTCACCGGTGGACTCGTCAAGGCCATACTGCACGGCGTGGTAGATTTTCCCGGAGAAATTGACCTTGGCACCGTGAGTCAAATGGCCGCCATGGGCGAGGCTCATGCCCAGTACCGTATCGCCCGGCTCGAGCAGGGCCATGTACACAGCGGTATTGGCCTGCGAGCCCGAGTGCGGCTGAACATTCGCATAATCAGCGCCGAAGAGCTGCCTGGCGCGGTCGATGGCGAGTTGCTCGGCGACATCGACATATTCACAACCACCATAGTAACGGCGACCCGGGTAACCCTCAGCGTATTTGTTGGTGAGCACCGATCCCTGGGCCTCCATTACACGCGGGCTGGCGTGGTTTTCCGAGGCGATCAGCTCGATGTGTTCTTCCTGGCGGGTACGCTCAGACTCCATCGCAGCCCATAATTCATCATCAAACCCAGCAATCGTCATGCTTTTGTCAAACATTCATCCTACCTCTGTTTCTCGTGAGAGACCATAACCCACTGTTTAATATAAATAATCCAGCCCTGCGATAAACGGGCACGCGTGCCGGGCCCGCCTTTGAAAAAGGCGCTTAAGGATACCCGATCTGGCTCCCCGTTGCATGGGTCCACAGCGGAGAAATTTCAGTCGCGGGGGGCGCTGGGGATAATGAAACTGAAGCTACTGCCCTTGCCTGGCTCGCTCTCCACCCAGATACAACCGCCATGCAGTCCGACCAGCTGGCGGCTCAGGTGCAGGCCGAGTCCACTACCATCATAATGGCGAGTCAGGGAGGCATCCAGCTGCACGAAGGGTTTGAAGAGCGTACCGATATCGCTGGCGTCAATCCCGATGCCTTCATCGTCAACACTAAAGCAAACGAATTCGTCGCGCGTAGAGATATATGCTTCGGATGCACCACAATGGGTATTGAATGCCAGTAGATCGCTCACGGCAACCCGTACCCGTATATGGCCCTGGGGGTTGGAGAACTTGATGGCATTGCCGACAAGGTTGCAGAGAACCTGTTTGAGCTTACGCTCATCGGCAATGATCTTTTCGATGCCGGCATCGAACTCCGCACTCATACTGACCCCGGCCTTGCGCGCCTTCTCACCTAACATCACCATAGTCGCTTCGACCATGCTGCGGACATTCACGGTACGGGGCTCAAAGACAAGCTTACCCGCCTCAATCTTGCTCAAATCCAGAATATCGTTAATCAGGCTGAGCAGATGCCAGCCACTGTCCAGAATGTAGCCTAGCTTGTGGCGGCTTTCCTTGTTAATCACTTCCTCGGGCTCGATCATGAGCAGTTCGGCAAAGCCGATAATCGAGTTGAGAGGGGTGCGAAGTTCATGCGACATATTGGCGAGGAAGTCAGTCTTGGCGAGATTGGCCTGTTCAGCCTGGCAATTGGCCTCAATCAATGCCACTTCCATCTGCCGGCGTTGGGCATTTTCCGCTTCCAGGTCTGCAACCAGCGCCGTCAGGTCCTGCGTGCGCGCGGCCACCTGTTCTTCCAGTCTCTCGCGGTGACGGGCCAGTTCCTCATTGGCATGTTTTCTTTCCGTAATATCCTGACAGACAACCAGAAGACAGGGCGTCGCATAGACATCCAGTAACTCGATACTGCCCAGTGCAAAACGTGTCTCGCCAGTGCGGGTGCGAAACGGTAACTCAATTTCATTGACCCGCCCGTGTTCACGCAGTAACGCCAGTATTTCCTCACGCTGCTTTTCATAAGCAAACAGCCCCATCTCGGCAAACGAATGACCAATTACCTGTTCCCGCGAATAGTCAATGGCCCGCAAAAAACTGTCGTTGATTTTGAGGAACCGCCCGCTCGCCAGATCGTCCGATAACTTACTGATACTGATCATCGCCGGACTACAATGAAATGCCTTGCTGAACAACTCCTCGGATTCACACAATGCCTGCTCGGTCTGTTTACGCGCTGTAATGTTCCGGGTAATACCTTCAACACCCGCCACTTCATCGCTATCCGCAACATGGAAATAATGTGCATTCGTCGACACCCAGACGGCACTACCATCCCGATGCATTAACGCAGCTTCATAATTGAGAACATTGCCGCAACCCTCATCCATTGCCTGGAGAAAGGCCTCACGACCATTTTTATCTACATACAAATCTGACAAGCGTGTGCCCAACAGTTCGTTCGGGCTATATCCCAGCAGATTGCCGACTGAAGGCGAAATATAGCTGAGGCGACCTTCCCTGTCCGTCCGGTAAATAACATCCTGAAGGTTGTCCAGAATCCCGCGCAGGTATTGTTCTGAACTTCGCAACCGGGATTCGACTCTTGCCCTTTCAATCTCAGCCCCCGCGCGGACGGCTGAAAACTGTAAAACGTATTCGAACAGGTTACTTCTCTCGAATGCCACATCATTCATGGCGACAATCAACCCGGTCACGTCGCCCTTTGTGTTCAGCAACGGAAAGCTCATATAACCATGAACGTCCATCTCGATCGGCATTCTCAGCCGTGAACGAATTGCAGGTGTCAGCCCCTGCAGAAATACAGCTTCACCTTTAGCCGTCGCCGCGCAAGGCAGTTCATTTATTAAACACCTGAAGTTGTCGAGAAAAACACCGTCATGCCACACACTCAGGGTCTGTACCGAGGTCGACCCGGTGTCGGCAAATTCACCGATATGCACATAACGCAGCCCCAGCGATTTACCCAATGCCTCGCTCAAGGCATAAAAAAACCTTTCCCCGGTGACACCATAAGTGGCCTGGGCAAGGCTGTCCATAATCGTCCGGGTTGCATCCTGCTGGCGGCGTAATTCGGCTTCTTTAAGTTCGCGTTCAATTGCCGGCACCAGGCGCGCCAGGTTATCCTTCATCACATAATCATGGGCACCGGCGACCATCGCCGCCGCGGCAATATCTTCGCCAACATTTCCGGAAACAATAATAAAGGGAATACCAGAAGCATCCTGTTGGGCAATCTCCAGCGCCTCCATGCCGCCAAAACCTGGCATCGTGTAATCAGAAATAATCAGATCCCATTTTCCTGTCCGCAGAGCCGCCCGCATTACGCGACCATTATCAACGCGCTCGTAGTCGATTACGTAATTGTGATCACGCAAATGCCGCAATAATAACTCGGCATCATGTTCCGAATCTTCAACAAGCAACAAATGTAATGTTCGGGTCATGCCGCGCGCCTTGAGAAAATTATCCGAAGTGAGTTTGTCGCAGGATAAGCTTTGCCTGATTCGTTATTCCGACGAGCCGGAAGCCGGCATATGCCGGCAATATACAGTGCAATCCCGGTTCATCCGGGAACCCCGGCAGTGACATAGATCAGTGTTTTTCTAAATATCCACCGGGCTTTGATTCAGCACCAGCCAGTACATGCCGAGTTGTTCCGCCGCGGCAATAAACTGTACAAAGTCCACTGGCTTGCGCACATAACTATTGGCCCCGAAGTTATAACTGTCAACAATATCCTTTTCCTCATTGGATGAGGTCAGCACAACCACCGGCAGGCACTTGGTGCGCTCATCTGCACGCATCTTTTTCAGCACTTCAAGACCATCTATTTTCGGCAACTTTAAATCCAGCAGGACAACCTGCGGGAATTCATCCGGGTCCTTATCCGCATATTTACCCGTGGTGAACAGATAGTCCAGGGCCTCGACACCGTCCCTGGCAATAACAAGATCATTGGCTATATTATGATGCCGTAATGCACGCAGTGTCAGCTCCTCGTCATCCGGATTATCCTCCACCAGCAGAATCTTTGTATTTGTTATACTCATTCATTTCCTCCAAGCGTGAAAAAAACAGTTGCCCCATGATCAATTTTACCCGCGGCCCAGACGTCGCCACCATGCCGGCGTATAATTCTCTGCACGGTAGCCAGGCCGACGCCGGTACCTTCATATTCCTGCATTGAGTGCAGCCGCTGAAAGGGCTCGAACAGCTTATGCACATAGGTCTCGTCAAAACCGGCACCGTTATCCTTGATATAGTATACCTTACGCCCGTCTTCCTGCGCCGTTTCACCCAGTTCAATCCGGGCACTGTCCTTGTTCGCAGTAAACTTCCAGGCGTTGCCAAGCAGATTTTCCAGCATCGTCAGCAAAAGACGCTCATCGCCCTGAACACATAAATCACCGCTTACAACAAATTCGATATTTCTGCCCGGTTCCCTTTCGCGCAAGCGTATCTCAACATCCCTTGCCAGGGCGGCCAGATCCACGTTCAGCATGTTCATATCCGAACGCACAACCCGCGACAGCTTCAGCAAGTCATCGATCAATTGCCCCATACGCTGGGTCGATGCGCGGACGCGGGACAGGTAACTCTGGGCGTCTTCTTCGAGCCTGTTGCCATAGTCTTCCAGCAAGGCCTGGCTGAAACCGTCAATGCTCCGCAAGGGGGCGCGCAGGTCATGTGAAACTGAATAACAAAAAGACTCCAGTTCCCGATTCACGGCCACCAGGTTATGGGTTCGCTGTTCCACCATTTCCTCAAGGTGCTCCTGGTATTCCTGCAGCTTGCGCTCCGCCTCTTTACGCTCGGTGATATCGAGGATAATTGCCACGAAGACAAACGGCTGCTCCGCACGCGAGAGCTGTAAATGGATATCGACGGGATAAGTGGAACCATCCTTGCGCTGGTGAAGGCTTTCAAAATTCAGTTCCTCGCATTCACCACGCAACAGCGGCGCAACAAATTCCGAGAATCGCTGTTTGTCAAACTCCGGCTTGATGTCACAGGCGGTCTTGTTATGTAACTCCTCCCGGTTATAGCCGAGGTTTTTCTCGGCACCACGGTTAACCCTGAGGAACCTGAAATCAGTAGTGTCGAAAACATATATTTCATTTAATGATTCATCGAGTATGCGTCCGAGCCGGGCATTAACCTCTTCGGCATACTTACGTTCAGTGATATCCGTCTGAATGCCGATATACTGATAGGGTAAACCACGATCATCCACGAAAGGAACTATCGTGGTATCAACCCAGTACAGGCTGCCATCCTTGTTTCTGTCCTGAATCTCTCCGTGCCAGACCCTGCCGCTACTGATAGTGTTCCATAAATTATTATAAAAAATCTCCGAGTGCGCCCCTGAACGCAGCTTGCTATAACTGCTACCCAGTAGTTCATCACGCGGATAACCGGATATTTCACAGAAATTATCATTCACATAGTGAAGCGTGCCGTGCTGGTCACTAATGCCAACAATCGCGTGGGCATCAAGCGCAAACTTGAAGTCGTTGAGATCCTTGTTGGTATCGTAAAGCCTGCGCGCAGCAAAATTAAGCGCGTGCTCGAGCTGCTCAACCTCATAGGCGCTTTTCTCAACGGCCATGATTTGGCCGCGTGTCTTATACAATTCACGGGCAAAATCAGTCGCCCTGCTGATTGAACGCATGGGCCGCCTGAGCAAAATCACAAGAAAACCAAGACTGAACATAATCGCCAGCAACGCAGTAATAATGCCGTTGCGCCATATGCTTTGTTGTACCGATTCGATCGTTGCCAGGCTGTAATCAAGCTGCATCCAGCCGAGGCTGGCGTTTTCTATCGGTACCCAGGTGGTCAATATGTTCTTGTCAACCAGCTTCCGGGTCGTGGCTACCGAAGGTGGGACCAGTGTAAGCTGTTCATAAACCGGCCTGGGTTTGCCATTGCCGAGACGTTGCACGTGACCGAAAACGGTGCCGTTTTTATCAACTACCTTTATGGCCAGTACCTCGCGATAAGCCGCCGACTGAAGCAACAATTGCTCTAGGGCGCCAAAATCTTCCGAGACGATATAATTCCCTGAAGCAGAGGCTATATTAGCGGCCAGTGTTTCCGCCTGGCTCTTTATTGACTCATAAGCAAAATTTGATTGTTCATGCACCGTCTTCCAGGTGAACAGGAAAATTGCCAGCACCAGGGTGATGCCGCCGAGCAGGGTCAGCTGTACATAGAGTCGTCTGAAGAAAGGCGGTTTACGACTTGCTGTTATTATTTTATCTGTTGCTCTGGATGTCACTTGCCGCTCACCTGTTGTGATTACTGTTGTTCGAACCCCATGTTCTCAAGGTGCGCATAATCACGCTGATAATCCGCCGCGACCGGCTCGTTAACCTGTACAGTATTCAACAACTGCCGGCCGGCTGCGGTATTCCTGAGTTCCAGCACCGCAGCCTGAACCTGTTTTTGTATCTTTTCCGGCACCCGCGGGTGGGCAGCGAGCGGATGCGCCACCACGCCTGGAACGTCATACAGGATACGCAGACGCTGTTTCAGTGCCTCGGGCTGGCTGGAAAACGTAGTATTGACGCCGCTACCGGCATGAACCTTGCCCCTGACAATATGACGATACACATTATCATGGGTGCCTACATAACGGGGCGTGAAATCAATCCCGACCGTTTTACGCAACCAGTGGCGCATATACAGTGATGCAGCGAAGGCATTCGGCGAAGGGAAAGCGATGGTCTTGCCATCCAGTTCATGTACCGATTTCAGTGGCGAATCCTTGCGGACCAGCAACAGCCCCACCAGTTGCCTGGAATCATCCCTCAACAGCGGCTGATACCCCTGGGCACGATGTGCCAGCACCAGGTGATAAGGGGCAAGATAACTGAAATCAGGTTCCCCACGATGCAATGCAGCGAGAAACTGGCGGAACTCATTGTAGGTTTTGAGCCTGAACTGCAGTCCCGTATCCTGCTGCAGACGCTTCAGCAGCGGCTGCCAGTTTCGATGGATAATCAACGGCGGGTGCTGGGGGACGACCGCCAGGGTATAGACCCTGGCTTCGGCATGCAGTGCACCTGCCTGCAACCCACCCAACAGAACCAACAAGAGCAGGCAGCCCACGTTTTTGGCGAGTCGTTGATTTAGTCTGGCTTTCTCCACCCCGTTCTGCATCGGGCACCAATCCTGTTTTTTTTATAATTATTCAATCAACTATAGCCGCTGATTCATGCCTTATCTCAGGAGGCAGCGCTATGTATACCACAAAGAATAACATGATTTTTGTCAGATAATAGGGGGAAACAATCTCAGCCTGCCGCGGGCCTGCCATCGCGTCGCTGCCACCAGGCCCGGATACCGAGCAGGGCGAGCAGAATCAGGCCGTAAACGAGCGGTTCCCGGCTATCGGCCTTAACCAGCCACAGATAGTGCAATACCCCGAAGGCGGCAATAACATAGATGCTACGGTGCAGCGTCTGCCAGCGCCGCCCAAGCCGGCGCATGGCATAACGGTTCGAGGTCGCCGCCAGGGGGATCAGCAGGATGAAGGCCGTGAAGCCAACCGTGATATACGGCCGCTTGCCGATATCAACGAGGATCTCGGCGAACAGGAATTGCTGGTCGAGCCACAGGTAAGTGAGAAAGTGTAACAGGGCATAGAAAAAGGCATACAGGCCGAGCATGCGTCGCAGGCGCAGCAGCCAGGTCTTGCCACTGAGGCGTTTGAGAGGCGTGACGGCGAGTGTAATGAGCAGGAAGCGTAGCGCCCAGTCGCCGGTGCGGTGGGTAATATCCTCGATCGGATTGGCGCTGAGCTGTCCCTGGATAAGGTCCCAGACCAGCCAGAAAAACGGGACCAGGCAAAGCAAAAACACCTCCGGTTTAATCCCCCGGCGCAGGTTGCGTTCGCTGACCACGCTTAAAAGTTTTTGCGCAGATCCATGCCCGTATACAGGTGCGCTACCTGCTCGGCATAACCGTTGAACATTTTCGTTTTATCCTTTGGGGCGAAAAAACCGGCGCCAAGGCGGCGCTCACGGGCCTGGCTCCAGCGTGGGTGGTCGACGGTCGGGTTAACGTTGGCGTAGAACCCGTATTCACGCGGCCCTGAACGCTCCCACGAGGACACCGGCCGTTGTTCGGTGAAACGTATTTTGGCAATCGACTTGATGCTCTTGAAGCCGTACTTCCATGGCACTATCAGGCGCAAGGGCGCGCCATTCTGGTTGGGCAAAACCTCGCCATAGAGGCCGACCACCATCAGGGTTAATGGGTTCATGGCCTCGTCCATGCGCAGGCCTTCCGTATATGGCCAGTCGAGGATAGCGCGACGCTGCCCGGGCATCTGTTCAGGGTCATAGAGGGTCGTAAACTCTACATATTTCGCCTTCGAGGTCGGTTGAAAACGCTTGATCAGATCAGCGAGCGGGAAGCCCACCCAGGGCACCACCATTGACCAGGCCTCGACACAGCGGAAACGGTAGATACGTTCCTCGAGGGCGTGCGGCTTGAGAATATCCTCCAGGTCATAGGCCCCCGGCTTTTCAACCTCTCCTTCAACGCGCACCTGCCACGGCCGCGTCTTCAGCGTATGGGCATGGCGTTCCGGATCCCGCTTGCCGGTGCCGAACTCGTAAAAGTTGCAATAGCTGGTGATGTCCTGATAAGTGTTTGGAGTCGTGGTACTGCTGAACCTGCCCGGCTTTACCCCCGGGATTTTTGCTCGCGGCGCCGGCTGCGGCAAGGTAGCGGCAATGAGTCCGGGAGCGGCCAGCGAGGCCGCCGCAGCCAGTGCAAACCGGCCAGTCTGGCGAATAAAGTCACGACGCTGCGCATAGACCTCCCGGTCTGTGATCTCCGAGGGGAGGATAATGTTACGGTCTTTGCGTTTAATCAGCATCGGGTTTACTTTTTTATATTACTTAATAAGGAGGACAGGCATACCGACAAAAAGTTCTGGGCGTGCCGAATACCTAAGGGGGCTGGTCGAAATAATGTTGTCAACACCGAGTGCGTGCCTGGGCCATCAATGCAAGGCGCGTTTCGCAGGTAATGGCAGGGTCCTTGCCAGGAAACGCAACACAGCAGTGATGGGCCAGGCGCGGCCGAATGTAAATATTATTTTGACCAGCCCCCTTAGTCCAGTGCCGCCCGGGCATTGCGGAACATGCGCAACCAGGGCCCCTCTTCACCCCACTCGTCCGGATGCCAGGAGTACTGCAAGCTGCGAATGACCCGCTCGGGGTGCGGCATCATGACGGTGAAGCGACCGTCGGTCGTGGTCAGGCCAGTGATGCCGCCGGGAGAGCCGTTCGGGTTATACGGGTACTGCTCGGTGGCGCGCCCGTAATTATCCACATAGCGCAAGGCGACCAGCCCCATCTGCACGGCACGGTCTTCACTGCTGCGCACAAATTCGGCACGGCCCTCGCCGTGCGCGACCACAATCGGCAGACGGGAACCCGACATGCCCTTCAGCAACAATGACGGCGAGCCCAGTACCTCGACCATCGTATAACGTGCCTCGAACTGCTCGGACTGGTTACGCTCGAACCGCGGCCAGTGCTCGGCACCGGGGATCAGCTCGTGCAGGGAGGACATCATCTGGCAACCGTTACACACGCCAAGACCCAGCGTATCGGTGCGCGCAAAGAAGCTGGCGAACTCGTCGCGGGCCCGCGCATTGAACAGGATCGACTTTGCCCAGCCCTGCCCGGCACCGAGCACGTCACCGTAAGAGAAACCGCCACAGGCGACCAGTCCCTGGAATTCGGTCAGATCGGCCCGACCCTCGATGATATCGCTCATGTGCACATCGACTGCGGCAAAACCGGCCCGGTCAAAGGCCGCGGCCATCTCGAGCTGGCCATTCACGCCCTGCTCTCGCAGGACCGCCAGGCGTGGCCGTTGGCCACTGGCGATATAGGGCGCGGCAATATCTTCACTGGCATCAAAACTTATAAAAGGCTGAATACCCGGGTCACTGGCATCGAGCAGACGATCATATTCCTGCTTCGCGCAATCCGGGTTATCCCGCAGGGCCTGCATGCGCCAGGTGGTTTCTGACCAGGCCCGCTGGAAGGCCTGGCGAGTATCGCTCAACACGACTTCATGGTCGTAGGTAAATTCGATCGTGTCCTTGTCATTCAGGCTACCGATGACATGACTGTAGTGACCGAGACCGGCCCGGTGCAGGACTTCCAGCACCTCGTCGGCATCACTATGCCGCACCTGGATAACCGCGCCAAGTTCCTCGCTGAAGAGGGCGGCAGTAAAATCATCGCCAAGCGCATCGAGCTGAATGGAGACCCCGGTGTGGCCGGCAAAGGCCATTTCCGTGATCGTTGCAAACAGGCCACCATCAGAGCGGTCATGATAGGCAAGCAGTTTGTCTTCGCCATTGAGCTGCTGGATGGTCTCGAAAAAATGTTTCAGTGCCTGCGGGTCATCGAGGTCGGCCGGATGATGACCAACCTGCTTGTATACCTGGGCGAGTGCCGAACCGCCAAGACGATTACTGCCCTTGCCGAGGTCGATCAGGATCAAGTCCGTATCGCCTTTATTGGTGCGCAATTGCGGGGTCAGGGTGGTCCGACAATCAGTAACCGGCGCAAAGGCCGAGATAATCAGTGACAAGGGTGCGGTCACGCTGCGGGCCTCGCCATCCTCTTCCCAGACCGTCTTCATTGACATGGAATCCTTGCCGACCGGAATACAGATCCCCAGCTGCGGACACAGTTCCATGCCCACGGCGTGGACCGTGTCATAGAGGCCGGCATCCTCGCCCGGGTGGCCTGCCGGGGCCATCCAGTTCGCGGAGAGCTTGATATCGCCTGGCCTGGCAATACGTGCCGCGGCGATATTGGTTATGGCCTCGCCAATCGCCATACGCCCGGAGGCGGCATGATGCAGCAAGGCCACTGGCGTGCGTTCACCCATGGCCATCGCCTCACCGACATAATGCTCGTAACCACTGGCCGTCACGGCGACATCGGCCACCGGCACCTGCCACGGTCCAACCATCTGGTCGCGTGCCACCAGGCCGGTGATGCTGCGGTCCCCTATCGTAATCAGGAAGCTCTTGTCGGCCACGCTTGGCAGGTGCAGCACGCGCAGGGCCGCCTCATGCAGATCGAGGCCGGCTGTCGAGAATTCCTGTTTCCGGAACGGGTGGTGTTTCACCTCCCGCAGCATCTTTGGTGGCTTGCCGAGCAGGACATTCAGCGACAAATCAATGGGAGTATTGTCAAAATAGCCATCGCCGAGCACGAGCTGCTGCTCCTCGGTGACCTCACCGATCACGGCATACAGGCAGCGTTCGCGTTGACAGAGGGCCTCGAATTCCACCAATCGTGGCGGGTCGATGACCAGCACGTAGCGTTCCTGGGACTCGTTACACCAGATCTCCATCGGCGACATGCCCGGCTCGTCATTCGGTATCGTACGTAATTCGAACTTGCCGCCGCGCTGGCAGTCATTAACGATTTCCGGCACGGCGTTGGATAGTCCACCGGCACCCACATCATGGATACTCAGGATCGGGTTGTCGTGCATGGTCGTGCACTGATCGATGACCTCCTGGCAACGGCGCTCCATCTCCGGGTTATCGCGCTGCACCGAGGCAAAATCCAGATCCTCGGCACTCGTGCCGCTGGCCATTGACGAGGCGGCCCCGCCACCGAGACCGATCAACATGGCCGGGCCACCCAGAACGATGACCGGCGCGCCGGCCGGCAGGTCCAGCTTGTCGATATGTTCTTCGCGGATATTCCCCAGGCCACCGGCAAGCATAATCGGCTTGTGATAACCCCGGACTTCGTCACCCTCCGGTCCCGGTACCTTTTCTTCAAAGGTACGGAAATAGCCGCACAGGTTCGGGCGACCAAATTCATTATTGAACCCGGCTGCGCCGATGGGACCGTCGAGCATGATCTCGAGTGCGGAGACAATGCGCCCCGGCTTGCCGAAATCGGTTTCCCAGGGCTGCTCGCCACCCGGCAATTTCAGGTTGGAGACCGAGAAACCGGTCAGGCCGGCCTTGAAACGGGAACCACGGCCGGTGGCGCCCTCGTCACGGATCTCGCCACCGGCACCCGTGGCCGCCCCCGCCGCGGGGGAGATCGCCGTGGGGTGATTATGCGTCTCCACCTTCATGAGGATGGGCAACTCACCGGCCTCGTAACGGTAGTCGTGGCTTACCGGATCCGGCTGGAAACGGCTCGCAGCCGACCCACGCATGACGGCGGCATTGTCGTGGTAGGCCGACAACACACCTTCGGAATGCAGCTCATGGGTATTGCGGATCATGGCAAACAGGGAACGGTCCTGCTGCTCGCCATCAATGATCCAGTCGGCATTAAATATCTTGTGGCGACAGTGTTCAGAGTTGGCCTGCGCAAACATCATCAGTTCGACATCGGTCGGATTGCGTTGCAGGGTGGTGAAATTCTCGACCAGGTAATCGATCTCGTCCCCGGATAAGGCCAGCCCCAGGGCGGTATTTGCGTTCAACAGCGCGTCGCGGCCACCGCCCAGCACATCCACACTCGTCAGGGGGGCCGGTTTGGCCTGGCTGAACAAGGTCACGGCATCATCGAGTGAGCGGAATACCGCCTCGGTCATGCGGTCATGCAGCAGCATGGCGACCTTGTTCAATTCCGCCTCGGTCAGGGATTGATCGGCGGTCTGAATATAAAAGGCCTTGCCACGCTCCAGTCGCTGTACCCGGCCGAGGCCACAGTTGTGGGCGATATCAGTGGCCTTGCTCGACCAGGGTGAAATCGTGCCGGGGCGCGGCACCACCAGCAACAACTGGCCGCTCGGCGAATCGGCATCGACAGGCGGGCCGTACGTCAGCAAGCGCTCCAGTACCCCCGTCTGGGTGGCAGAGAGTTTTTGCTCAAGCCAGGCAAAATGCATGAACTCGGAGTGGATGGCAGTCACTGCCGGCACCTGTTCACATACACTGGCGAGTAACTTATTGAGCCGGAAGGCTGATAGGGCAGGACAACCACGCAAACGCAGCATGAGAACTCTCTTCAATAAAGGGGAAATTCCAGGTCCGCTATGATACTGAAAGCGCTCCTCTCTAGCCAGCTGCGCGGCATCCCCTCGCGCGAAAAGATCCTCAGGGGGCTGGTAAATAATGTTGTCAACACCGAGGGCCTGCCTGGGCCATCAATGTAAATATTATTTTGACCCGTCCCCTTAGCGGAACTGGCGCACCATGGTCGACATCTGCGCCGCCAGGCTGGCCAGCTCGATACTGGCCGCGGCGACCTGGCTGGTACTCGCCACGGTCTGCGCCGAGACATCATTGATCGAGGTGATATTGCGGTTCGCCTCCTCGGTCACGACGGTCTGTTCCCTGGCCGCATTGGCGATCTGGATATTCATATCGTTAATCCGCTCAACCGAGCGGGTGATCGCATTCAGGGCCGCCTCGGCCTCGGCGGCCTTTTCGACACCGGTCTGAGCCTGCTCGCGACCGCTGACCATCACCGACACGGCGTTATCGGCAGCTGCCTGCAGGCGTCCAATCATGTCGCGAATTTCCTCGGTAGACGCCTGGGTCCGGCTGGCCAGGGTGCGCACCTCGTCGGCAACCACGGCAAACCCGCGTCCCTGTTCACCGGCGCGCGCCGCCTCGATGGCTGCATTCAGGGCCAACAGGTTGGTCTGCTCGGCGATGCTGCTGATCACCTCGACCACGCTGTTTATGTTTTCGCTGTCCTGCTTGAGGGCTTCAATCGCCTCGGCAACCCGGTTAACCTCGTCGGCGACCGTGCGCATAACCGAGATCGTGACCTGCATGACCTGCTGTCCCGCCGCCGTTTCGGCATTCGCCGTGCCCGCGGCCTCGGAGGCCTGCTCGGTATTACGCGCGACCTCGTGTACCGAGGCACTCATCTCGTTCATTGCCGTGGCGACCTGATCGGTTTCATTCTGTTGCTGGGTGACACCCAGCAGGGACTGCTGCATGACCTCCGCCGTTTCATTCGCGGTCGCTTCAAGCTGCGCCGCTGAAAATGCCGTACGCTGTAAAATCGTAATACAGCGCTGCTGCAGAAAGTGCTGAACAAGCTGTAACTGGCCGATCTCATCCGTCCGCCCGCTATAGACAAACCGCATCAGCGGATTATTGAAGATAGCCTCTGACTCCGCCGCCGCCCTGACGAGGGGGCCGAGTAACCAGCGTGAAAGTCCCCAGCCGGCTACACTCATACCGGCAAAGCCACCCAGGGCCGTCAGCCAGGGCAGATTGTTTGTGCTCACCAGGACGGCAAATACCACCGCCGACAGAACCGCAATGCCGGTACTGAATCGCCCCACCATGCCGATCTGCTTCCAGCCTTGCAAGACCGCCTTACCTGCATTGATCCGGGCATAAAGCTTTTCCGCACGTTCAACATGTTCCCGTGCCGGCACCACGCGCACGGATTCGTAACCGGTGATCTCTTCCTGCTTGTCGAGAAGCGGCGTCACATAGGCATCCACCCAGTAATGGTCACCATTCTTGGCTCGATTCTTGACAATCCCCATCCATGGATGATGACCGTTCTTGACCGTCGTCCACAGGTCATCGAAGGCCGCTGGCGGCATATCCGGGTGACGCACAATATTATGGCTGGTGCCGAGCAGTTCTTCCTTGCTAAAGCCGCTCAGCTCGACAAAGGCGTCATTCGCGGCGGTAATAATACCTTTCAGATCTGTTGATGACACCAGTCGGTCATGTTCATTAAAGCTTTTTTCATTGCCTGTGACAGGGAAGTTCTTTTTCATCGTTCTACACCTTGCTTCTTACTCAATTAAATTACCGGCCGTCAGTTACTGGAGCCTGAACTGCGCCAGCAGGTCCTGCAACTGTTGGGCGAGCCTTGCCTGTTGCTCACTGGAGGCGGCCGTTTGCTGCGATTTCTCCATGCTCTCATGACCGATGCGGCTGATGTTCATGATATTGCGGTCAACATCCTGCGCCACGTTACTCTGCTGTTCCGAGGCATGGGCGATTTGTGCATTCATCTCGCTGATGCTGGAAACGGCCCGGGTAATCGCTTCCAGTGACTGACCGGCCTTGGCTGCCTGCTCGACACTGCTGCTGGCCTGGCTTCGTCCTGACTCCATCGCCGTGACTGCCTGGCGGGCGCCGCCCTGAACACGGCCGATGATCTCCATAATTTCTTCGGTTGACTGTTGGGTGCGGCTCGCCAGGGTGCGCACCTCGTCGGCAACCACGGCAAAACCGCGTCCCTGTTCACCGGCGCGCGCGGCCTCGATGGCCGCATTCAGGGCAAGCAGGTTGGTCTGTTCGGCGATGCCTTTAATCACATCGATTACCTTGCCGATGTTTTCACTGTCGGCCTCGAGTTGATCAATGACAGTAGCTGCCTGCTCGACTTCATCAGCGAGCGATTTGATTGAAGAAACGGTGGCTGTTACCACATCCCGACCATTACTTGCTTCGTCATCCGCTTCCTGGGCCGATGCGGCCGCGGCGGTGGCGTTATTGGCCACTTCCTGAACCGTGGCCACCATCTCGTTAATCGCGGTTGCCACCTGGTCAGTTTCACTTTGCTGTTCGGTAATACCGGCATTGGTCTGTTCCGCAGTCAGGGACATCTGCGCTGCCGCAGCAGACAGCTCACTGGTTACACCGTTGACGACACTCAGCAAGTCAGTCATCTTGCCGACGAAAGTATTAAAGGCCTTACCCAGTTGCGAGATTTCATCACCGCCCTTTTCATTCAGGCGCCGGGTAAGATCGCCCTCCCCTTCGGCGATGTCCTTCATCGCCACCACGGCATCACGCAAGCGGCCAGTGATACTTGCGCAGGTGGCCCAGGCGCTACCGAGGCCGAGAATAAGGCCGAAGACAAGCATCGCCACGGTCAGGTTATGCATGGATGACAGGTCGCCGGACATCGATTGCACCGAACTATTGACGCGCCCTTGCTGCAACTCAACGAGTTCATCAAGATTCTTTTTCAGTTGTCTTAACAGCGGCCCGATCTCACTGCGTACGAGCCAGGCATCCGTTCGCCACTGCTCACTGCCGTGCATGGCAATCAGTTCTTTCATGTTGCTCATGAAGCTGTCGACCAGACCCTTGACCTGCTCGAGCGAATCAAACTGATCCAGGGTCAGGCTATCGCCGTAGGTATCCAGTTTTTTAATCAGGTTAGCCGTGCTTTCGGAATACAGCTTGACCTCATTTAGCGAGGACTCGGCGCGGAAGGCCATGTAGGCACGCACGCCATTCATAACATTGGCCCAGGCATAGCGCAGATTATTAATATCCGTAAGGATGGCCTTGCGCTGGGGCGTGGATTCTTCTTCCTGTTCCGCCATCAGCATCTGGCCGAGGTTTTGCAATATCTGCTGACTGAGCGGGTTCAGGTTCGCGCCGGCATACTGCATGCCCGGAATATTCTTGACCTCATTCTGGCTCAGTTCGATCATCTGTTCCTGGTAATCACGGTAGGTTGCTACATCTTTTGCAATCTTTTCCACCAGTGCCGCGGACTCGGCATCGGCCTGCAAACTCGGCATCGCCTGCAATCTGCCGACAGTCGTTTCGACCTCCTGCAAGCCTTGCTTATAGGCGCTGCGGTGTGCATCTTCGTGGCTCAGCAAGAAAAACCCCATGCTCTGCGCGCTGCTGTTGATTTGCTCGCTCAATTGCATCGACAACAGCATGGTCGGCTGGTTTTCCTCGACAATCCCGGTAAAGGATTTCCGTATGCCGGTTTCATTAATCAGCACGGTCGCCGAGGTCACCGCCAGGATAAGCAGGATCGCGATAAAACTCGCCCATAGCTTTTGGCGTATGGAAAAACGCGATAAAACGCGGTTAAAAGTTTCGAACATAACGATTTTCATGCGACTAACCCCAATATATTGGTTTCAGTATGATTTATGTCGAGCGATACAATGCCGGCCTGCCACGGGCTGCCCCGTATGGCTGTTTGCGCTGCCTTCATTGCTGGCTCCTGCGAGTGCTATCGGCAGGGGAGGGGGAAACTTTATAGCCGGGACGGAAAAGACCTTGCCCGAAACATCCTGAAAAATAACCGCTTATTAGTCGAGATCACGCCAATCGAGTCCGGCTACCTGTTCGGCAACCTGGATGTCATCATCGTCACAGGCCAGTCCCGCAGCGAGGGCTGAACAGGCCATATAAGGCGTATTGTTTTTGTCACTGATATGGGCGGCAACAAGGTGTCGCAGCCGCGAGGTGTCCAGGGCGGTGATGATATCACGGGCCTGGACATTGCTGAGGTGGCCGTAACAGCCCCCCACCCGTGCCTTGAGCGAGGCCGGGTAGGGGCCCGCGGCCAGCATGTCGAGATCATGATTGCACTCCATGATCAGGGCCTCGCAGCCACCGAGCATGTTAAGGATATGTTGTGTGCAACTGCCCGTATCGGTCAGAACGCCGAGACGCAGGTTGCCATCGGAAAAGACAAACTGTGCCGGTTCACGGGCGTCATGAGGAACGGGAAACGGGTGTAATTCGATATCGCCAATCGCGAAGGTATCATGGCCATGGAACAGGTGTCGCCGGGGCACGCTGCCAAGCTTGTCGGCCGCGGCCGTGCCGTGGGTCAGGTAAACAGGGAGTTGATGTTTGCGGGCCAGTGCGCCGACACCGTTGATATGGTCACTGTGTTCATGGGTGACGACTATCGCCTGCAGATCGGTGGGGTGCAGACCGAAACGACCGAGACGCTTGCGCGTCTCGGTTTCGGAAAAGCCGCAGTCGAGCAGGATGCGGGTCTGGCCCGCCTCGATCAGCGTGGCATTCCCGCGGCTGCCGCTGCCCAGCGAGGCAAAGCGCAAGGGCCTGGCTTACTTGAGTTGCTCGTGCAGCAGCGTCAGGATGCGAAGCGCCGTGCCCGATTTTTCGGACTCTCCCTTGTCGTTCAAGATCACGACCTGGGTCTGCTGATCCTGCTCCTGCAGACGAACCAGGTAGGTACTCTTGTCCTGTACATCGTCATCACCGCTGAAGATATTGAAGGTCAGCTTGTCGAGCAGGCCCTTCTCCTTCTTCGCATTACTGTCCTTGAGCGGGTCGATATAACGCACATAGTACAGGCCGCGTGAACGATCACGGTCTTCAACCGTGAAACCGACCCGGTCCAGGGCCAGGCCGGTACGGCGCCAGGCGCGGGCGAAGTCATCCTTCACGGTGAGGCTGGCAGCGCCATCCACACCCTGAGTTAGCACCGCGCGCTCGATGCGATTCTGGCGGCTGGCAAACTGGTTACGGGCCTTGTCTTCCTCGACACCGAAGAACACCATCATGCGACGCAGCATTTCCACTTCGAGTTCCGGGTCAGAAGGCCGTGGCTTCCAGATGGTGCTGCTGCCGGTAGACTGGTCGATCACTTCTTCGGCACCGCGGTGGGTCAGGTACAGTTCGGTGGTACCCGCTTCACTGCCCTGCTCAAGGCGCACGCGGTATTTGTCCCGGGTGGCGGCAGAATAAATGGAGTCAAACAGTTTGCTGATATTGCGGGTAATGAAGTCCTGCGGGATATCGGCGCGGTTTTCCGCCCAGTCGGTTTCGAGGATACCGATACGCGGGTCTTCGCGCTTGATCAGCAGGCCGCTCTGCAACCAGAACTCGCGCATACGCGGCCAGACTTGCTGGGGGCTACCCTGAATAACGAGCCAGCGCGTGCTTTTGTCGCGCATGACGCGGACATTATCCTGTTTCGGTAACACAGCCGAGGTACGGATGGTCTGGGTGTTGACGCGCTCACGGCTGTAGTCAGACAGCCGGGCTGTACCCGTCGCCGGGGCGATGTCCGGTACGACCAGACCATCGTCAATGCTCGACGAGGTCAGATCCGGCGGGACTTCCAGAGTCGGGGCCTCGGAGGCTTCGCGGTAGTCGGTTTTCTTCTCGTCCGGCAGAAACTCTTTTTTAACATTATTAATGGTTTCACAACCGCTCATCCATGCCAGCGCGATGCTGACAACTACAATTCTTACTACGGCGTTCATTGCGTTACCCCGGTTTACGTTACATCCAGTACACCCGCCTTTCTCAGCGCGGCTCGTACTGACTCATGATACGGTTCTGACAACAAGGTCATCGGCAGGCGTATGCCGGTCTCTATCTTGCCCATTTCCATCAATGCCCATTTTACGGGAATCGGGTTTGCCTCCAGAAACAGGTCCCGGTGCAGCGCTTCCAGCGGCGCGTTGATCCGGGCCGCTTTTTCCGCCTCGCCTGCCAGTGCCGCGGCGCACATCTCATGCATGGCGCGGGGTGCGACGTTTGCAGTCACGGAAATATTCCCTCTCGCCCCGGCAAGAATGCAGTCGAGCGCGGTCGCATCATCACCGGTATACAGGTCAATCTTATCACCGCAGAGGGCAAGAATCTCGCGGGCGCGCTCGATACTGCCGGTGGCCTCCTTGATGCCGACAATATTCGGGATGCCGGCAAGCCTCGCCACCGTCTCGGGCAGTATGTCACAGGCTGTCCGTCCCGGCACATTATAGAGGATTTGTGGCACCGGCACGGCCTCGGCCACGGCCTTGAAGTGCAGGTACAGACCTTCCTGGGTCGGCTTGTTGTAATAAGGCGTCACCAGCAGACAGGCATCGGCCCCGGCCTGCATGGCACAGCGGGTCAGTTCGATGGCCTCGCTGGTGGAGTTGGCGCCGGTACCGGCGATGACCGGAATCCGGCCTGCAGCGTGCGCCACGGCCAGACGGATAATGTGGCAATGCTCCTCGGGGTCGACTGTCGCCGACTCGCCGGTCGTCCCCACAACGACAATGGCATCGGTGCCCTGCTCAATGTGCCAATCGATCAATCCTCGCAGGGAATCCTCATCGATCGCACCATCAGGGTGCATCGGCGTGACCAGCGCGACCATACTGCCATGAAACATCATTCAATCTCCGCAAAATACTTAGCAGGCGCATGGTACTTTCGCCTCCGCCTGAACACAAGCCAAAGCGTATGGGCAGGCGATAAACTGTCACTATAGCCGTATTCAGCAATTCAGCGTGTCTTGGCGGAAACAGGCGTGTTTAATGGCGTACACGACCATCACAGCCATTTTGGAACAGCACATGAGCAAAACAGCCCCTAAAGCCCCTGCCGGCGTCCGCGAGATCCGCATCAACCCCGTTATGCCCAGTGAATCGGTACTGGTTGCCACCGCTCGCGGTATGCGCCCGCGCAAGGAAGAGGAGCGCGTCGCGCGCCAGGCCGAGGCCCATGTCGAGCGCTGCCCGTTTTGTACCGGCAACGAAGACAAGACCCCACCGACCCTCGCCGCCTGGCCCAATGAACAGGACTGGGTAGTGCGGGTGGTGGAAAACCTCTTCCCGGTACTCGGTGAAGACACCCCCGACAGCAACCTCGTCTTTGGCCTGCAACAGGTAGTGGTTGGCTATGGCCGCCACGAGGTCATCATCGACCATAACAACCACGGCATCAGCATGCACGACATGAGCGAGGCGCACCTTGTTACCCTGCTCACGGCATACCGCGAGCGTATGGCCACGCTTTACGAAACCGACAAGCGTATTCGTTATGTGCTGGTCTTCAAGAACTTCGGCCCGGCTGCCGGCGCGAGTATCCCGCATACCCACAGCCAGGTCATCGCCATGCCGGTGGTGCCGGAGAACGTTCTCAACGAGGTGCAATATGCCCGTCTGCACCATGACAAGCATCACCAGTGCATCTACTGCTCCCTGATCAATGAAGCCATGACCTTCGAGGCGACTATCTATGATCGTGAGTCAGGGGAAATCCGCCGCAAGATCAATGTCGGCCAGTACATCATCGAACGCGGTGAAAAATTTATCGCCATCAAGCCTTTTGCCAGCCGTTATGAATGGGAAGTGCATATCCTGCCCCTGCAGCACGAGGCCGATTTCGTCAATGTCGATGCGGCTGATCTGGCGGACATGGCGCGAGTCCTGAAGCGCACCATGGCCCGGCTTGATGCTGTCATTGGCGGTGCCCAGTACAACTTCTTCCTGCATTCGCTACCCCGGGGAGAGGAGTTCGCCAGCGGCACACCGAGTTATCACTGGCACCTGGAGATCTGTCCGCGCACCAGCATCCCGACCGGTTTTGAACTGGGTTCCGGCCTGTTTGTCAGCACCATCAGTCCGGAAGATGCCGCCGAACAACTTCGTGCAGTACAACTTGATGACTGACGTGGTAGACTTGAGTGCATGACACCGATTACCTGTGACCAAAGACCGACATGAATAATTATCTCGTTATATCGGCTATTGGTGCCGACCGCCCCGGTATCGTCAATGCCCTGTCCTCAAGTATCCTTGAACACAATTGCAATATCGTCGACAGCCGTATGACGGTGCTCGGTGGCGAGTTTGCGATTATCATCATGGTCTCCGGAAACTGGGACAAGGTGGCCAAGCTGGAGACTGCCCTGCCGACACTGGAAGGCAAGCTCGGCCTGACCATCATTGCCAAGCGTACCGAGCAACGCGATACACAAGGTCGGATGCTGCCCTACATGGTCGAAGTGATCTCCATGGATCACGAGGGTATTGTGTATAACGTTGCCGAGTTTTTTTCCAGTCGTAACATCAACATCGAAGACCTCTCGACCGGCAGTTATTCCGCTGCCCATACCGGCACACCAATGTTTAACATGAACATGATCATCAGTGTTCCCGCTGATATCCAGCTAGGTGAATTGCGCGAACAGTTCACCGAATTTTGTGATGCACTGAACCTTGATGCGGTAATGGAGCCGGTCAAGGTCTGATCAGGCTCTGAATATAAGGCACGAGGCTCACATGGCTAAGGCAAAACCAGGCAAGCAGGTCACAGACATCCCAATAGCGGCCACCGGCGAACAGACGATCAAACTCTCCGATTACCGGGGCAAAAACATTGTCCTGTATTTTTACCCCAAAGACAGTACTTCCGGCTGTACCCGTGAAGGCCAGGACTTTCGCGACAACATTGCCAAATTCCGCCGGGCCAACACGGTAATCCTTGGAGTCTCGCGTGACAGTATCAAGTCACATGAAAACTTCCGCGCCAGGCAGGAATTTCCCTTCGATCTTCTCTCTGACAAGGAAGAAAAACTCTGCAATCAATTCGATGTCATCAAAGAGAAAAATATGTATGGTAAAAAGGTCATGGGTATTGAACGCAGCACCTTCCTGCTCGACAAGCAAGGCGTGCTCCGCGAAGAATGGCGCAAGGTAAAGGTCGATGGTCACGTCGATGAGGTTCTCGCCCGCGTCAAGGAATTGAACAAGAACCAGTAACCGTACCCGCCTATAACATCGGAGTAAGCGCCTTGGAATACACAGAGAACGGTGAAAAACGCACCTTTGTGCTCGATACGAACGTCCTCATACATGACCCCACCGCGATCTTTCGTTTCAAGGAACATGACGTCTATATCCCCATGATCGTGCTCGAAGAGCTCGATGACAATAAACGCGGTGCCTCGGAAGTTGCCCGCAATGCCCGCCAGGCCAGCCGCTTTCTGGATGACTTGCTCTGTAATATGAGCAGTGAACAAATCGAACAGGGTATCGAACTCCCGCATACGCACAACGCTGACAATGGCAATGCCGCCGGCCACCTGTTTCTGCAGACCCGCCTGTTACACGAGGAACTACCGGACACACTGCCCGGCGACAAGCCGGATAACCATATCCTCGGCATGGCATTGGCCCTGCAACATACGCAGCCCGAGCTGGCGATCACGCTGGTTTCAAAGGACATCAACCTGCGTATCAAGGCCTCGATCCTCGGCATTCATAACGAGGATTATTACAATGACCAGGTACTCGATGATGTGAGCCTGCTGTATTCCGGTCATCATGAGCTGCCGGATGAATTCTGGCAGGAACATGACAAGGATATGGAGTCCTGGCAGGAAGAAGGCCGCACCTTTTACCGTATCACCGGCCCCCAGGTCGCCGACTGGTATCCAAACCAGTGTCTGTCTATCGGCCATGAGCCGTTCGAGGCCATCGTCCGTGAAGTCGAGGAAGACAGCGCGGTTATCGAGCGCAGTCATAATTACCAGCAATCCACCAACGCCGTCTGGGGTATCACCGCGCGCAACCGTGAACAGAGTTTTGCCCTGAACCTGCTCATGGATCCGGAGATTGATTTTGTCAGCCTGCTCGGCATGGCCGGCACCGGCAAGACCCTGCTGACGCTCGCGGCCGGTCTTGCCCAGACACTCGACAAGAATCTCTATAACGAAATCATCATGACCCGGGTCACTATCCCCATGGGTGAAGACATCGGCTTCTTGCCGGGTACCGAAGAGGAGAAGATGACACCCTGGATGGGCGCGCTGATGGATAATCTCGAAGTGCTTACCGGGGTTGAAGAAGAGGGCGAGTGGGAGCGCGCCGCCACCGACGCCCTGTTGCAAAACCGCATCAAGATCCGCTCCATGAACTTTATGCGCGGCCGGACCTTCTTGAACAAGTACATCATTATCGACGAGGCGCAGAACCTGACCTCAAAGCAAATGAAGTCGCTCATCACCCGCGCCGGCCCGGGCACCAAGGTTGTCTGCCTCGGTAACGTGGCCCAGATCGACACCCCTTATTTAACCGAAACCAATTCTGGCCTGACTTACGTTGTTGACCGGTTCAAAAACTGGCCACATAGCGGGCATATCACCCTGATGCGCGGGGAACGCTCACGCCTGGCCGATTTTGCCTCGGATAACCTTTAACAAACCATGATGTTGCTAACCGACAGAAACAGGACCGCACGATTATTCCTTACCGGCGTGCTCCTCCTTGGTTTGTCGGTACAGCCCGTTGCCGCCGAAGAAAGTTATATCTCCGAGTCACAGAAAATATTCGACGTCATTGATCGCTGGGCAGAGGCCTGGATTAATCTGGATGCCTATACCTATACAAGTTATTACAGCAAAGACTACCGACCGGATAGCAATACCTCGCATCGTGCCTGGGTGGCCGGGCGCAAGGATCGATTTGCCCGACAGAAGTGGATAAAACTCGGCATCACCGGTCTGGTAATCAGCAAGGAAGCTAACGGTAACTACAAGGCCAGCTTCAGGCAGCGCTACAAGTCCGATAGCTTTCGCGACCTGGTGAAGAAGGAGATTGTTTTCATAAAGGAAGATTCACAGTGGCGAATTCAATCCGAGAACACCGTCGCCTTGCACTAACGTCCGGCAGACTACTCGGGCGATGCCGCCATATCGGCAGTTGCCCTTGGCCAGGCCGTCAATACCGCCTTGACCAGCGTCGCCAGCGGGATAGCAAAGAACACGCCCCAGATACCCCATAACCCACCAAACACCAGCACCGCAACGATGATCGCGATCGGGTGCAGATTCACCGCTTCAGAGAACAACAAGGGTACCAGCACGTTACCGTCCAGTGCCTGGATGACACCGTACGCCACCATCAGGTAAATGAATTCATTACCGGTGCCCCACTGGAAAAAAGCGATAATTGCGACCGGGAAGGTCACGACCGCCGCGCCGATGTACGGCACGATCACGGACAGGCCGACCAGTGCGCCAAGTAACATCGCGTACTGCAGCCCCATGGTCTCGAAGGTGATATAGCTGATCAGCCCGACAACCAGTATCTCCCAGAACTTGCCGCGCACGTAATTGCTTAACTGACCGTTTACCTCGTCCCAGACACTACTGGCCAGGCGTCGGTCCTGCGGCAGGTAACTGCTGGCCCAGTCGAGGATAAGCTGCTTGTCCTTGAGAAAGAAGAATACCAGCAGGGGTAACAGCACCAGGTACACGACCAGGGTCACAATATTGGTGATCGATGACAGCGAGAAGGCCAGCAGGCCTTGCGCCGCAGTCGCGATCTCGGCACGCAGGCTGTTCAACAAATCGGCGAGTTGTTGCTGGTTGATAAAGTCGGGGTAACGTTCCGGCAGGCGCATGATGGCTTCCTGCCCGGTGGTGATCATACGCGGCAGTTCATGCACAAACTGTGCGACCTGCGCCGAAAGCAGCGGCACCATACCCAGCAACAGGAACAGCAGAGCAATGATAAATAACAGGAAGGCTGCCCATACAGCAACCAGGCGCGGTACCCCGTGCCGTTGCATCATACCGATCAGGCCTTCGAGAAGGTAAGCAATCACGAGGCTGGCCAGTACCGGCGTGAGCATCTCGCCAAAATAAATGACCACAAGAAAACCGACCAGCAACAACACCGCCAGCATGACCACCTGTGGGTCAGAGAAGTGTCGTTTGAACCAGTTACCTATCACTTCAAACATTCCAGGCGGCCTTTGGTTTTAATCTTCTTTGCAGAGGGCTTCGTAGTGACGATGAAACAAGACCTGTAAGTCATCGATAACCACATTTGCAGCCCGCCCCTGCATAACATGTTCTGACATCAGGCCCGCGGCCTCGTGCAACAACTTGTCTTTATTCAGCATCGGGTAAGTCTCGGTCAGGCGGCGCATCGCGGCAACCACCGATTCGTCGTCGGGACGGGGAATATCGAGCGGTTCGCGAATCGAGAGAGTACGGGCATGCTCGGAACGAGAGAGCATAAACTCCGCATAGTCGAGGAGAGCCGCCTGCTCAGCGCGGCTCAATTGCCCGAGGATCTCAATCAACCTGTTTTTTACCGCTGTCATAATGAGTTAACCGGCCCGGGCAGAAAGGTATGCCTACTGATATTCAGAGGGTATTGTCACGATGAGTCTTGCAATAATGCCGGGCAAATTCAAGCAACTCATCCATTGCACGCAAACGGAACTTCTGCTTCTGATGAACAAAAGAGAACGGCCGTTCCAGGGACGGCTCCAGGGGCAAGGCCACCAGCGTGCCGAGTTGCAGTTCCTTGCTCACCGTGGCCAGTGATACCACCGAGATACCCATGCCGGCCTCTACGGCACCCTTTACCGCTTCCGGGCTGCCCAGTTCCATGTTGATACTCAAGGAACCCTTGATACCCTGTGTCTGCATGTACTCGGCAATCACGTCACGGGTCCCGGAACCTTCCTCGCGACAGATATACGGATAATCGACCAGCTTGGCGATCTCGACACTTTTCTCCGCCGACAGCTCATGATCCGGGGGCACAATCAGAACAAGTTGATCCTTCCGACAGACTTCTACGGCGAGATTCTTGTTACCGACCGGGGCCTCGACCACGCCAAGGTCGATAATGTTGTTCTCGACCATCTGCACGATGCCCTCGGTGTTCGACACCTTCAGACGCACATTCACATCCGGGTACTTGGCCTTGAAGTCACCTAGCAAGGCCGGCAACATGTATTCGGCGATCGTGGTACTCGCACCGATAATCACCAGGCCGCTGATCTCGCCGGTCAGTTCACGTACCGCATTTTCCATTTCGCCGTATAGCTCAAAAATCCGGTCCGCATATCCATAGACGCGACGCCCCGCATCCGTCAGACTGATGCGATTATGCGTACGATCGAACAAACGGGTATTAAAATACTCTTCCAGTTGTCGCACCTGGAATGTCACCGCCGGCTGCGTCATGTGCAGGGCCTCTGCGGCCTTGGTAAAACTCAGGTGACGAGCAACGGTATGAAAAACTTGTAGTCTACGATCAGCCATGGTGATCCTGTCGTGTATTTATCGGTTATAGTCGTCCCGCTCAATCCTTGCTGGTGACGTCGCTGCCATTCAGAACAGGCCGGCTTGCGATTATATGCCATTTGGCATTCATTAGAACAGTTTATACAGAACCAACTTATATAGTATGAGAGAAAATTCAGCTTCGGGTAGCAAAAAAACCCTTATACATCAGCGTTTCCGGGGCTTTCTGCCCGTCGTCGTCGATGTCGAGACTGGCGGCTTTAACCCGGAAACGGATGCCTTGCTTGAAGTCGCTGCCATCACTATCGGCATGGACAAGGACGGCATGCTCTATCAGCGCGAGAGTGTCTCGGTGCATGTTGAACCTTTTCCGGGAGCCAACCTCGAGCAGAAATCCCTCGATTTTACCGGTATCGATCCCTATCACCCGTTCCGCCTCGCCAAACGCGAAGACGAGGCACTGGACAAGATCTTCACGCCCATCCGCGCCGAGCTGAAACAGAGCAACTGCAGCCGCGCCATCCTGGTTGGCCATAACCCGTTCTTTGACCTCGGCTTTCTCAACGCCGCCGTCAAGCGCGCCAAACTGAAAAGCCCCTTTCACGCCTTCAGCAGCTTTGACACCGCTACCCTTGGCGCACTTGCCTATGGCCAGACAGTGCTGGCGCGCTCGGTACAGGCCGCCGGCCTGGAATGGGACGACAATGAGGCGCACTCGGCACTCTACGATACCGAGCGCACCGCCGCGTTATTCTGCAAGATCATGAATACCTGGAATCACCTGCAACGGTGACCGCGGTGAGATGCGTCCTGTAAGCCTTGCCTGTTAACAAAAAACGGTGTCCCGTTACCGGGACACCGTTCTTCTCCAGAATACTGACCTGAATTTATTCTGCTGCAGGTTTGGCTTCCGCACTGGCCGTGGCGGCCTCGGCCATTTTCTGCAATTCACCGCTCTGGAACAGCTCGAGGGTGATATCACAACCACCCACCAGCTCACCATTGATGTAAAGCTGCGGGAAGGTTGGCCAATTAGCGAAGTTCGGCAGGTTTTCATAGACTTCCTGATCGGCGAGGACGTTTACATAACCAAACTCAACACCACAACCCTGTACCGCCTGGGCGGTACGACCGGAAAATCCGCACTGCGGAAATTGTGGCGTGCCTTTCATATACAACACGATCGGGGTGCTCTCGACCTGCTGCTTGATGCGTTCTAATGGATCCATAATAAATACAACCTCATGTTTTTACTGTCAATAATCAGGTGGTGATGGCGTAGATATGGGGACGCAAACCCGTATTTCAAATACCTGACTGTTTTACCCTGAATATACCGTTAGTCTACAGGTTTTGCAGCCGGGGTTCTAGCCCACCCCATCGACATTACGCTGCAGCCAGAACTCAAGCAGTGCCAGGTGCCAGAGCTTGCTGCCCATAATAGGTGTCAGGTATTGCTCCGGGGCGGCCAGCAATCGCTCGACATAGGCCTGCTGGAACAGGCCGCGCTCGCGGCAGGCCCGCGAGTGCAGGATATCGCGCATGAAATCGAGGAACTCGCCGCGCACATACTTGAGGGCCGGCATCGGGAAGTAGCCCTTGGGGCGATCAATGACCGCGTCCGGGATGCGGCCACGCGAGATGGCCTTGAGCGGATACTTGCCGCCCTCGCGCATGCGCATTTCCGGTGGCATCTGCATGGCCAGCTCGACCAGTTCATGATCAAGGAACGGCACACGGGCCTCCAGGCCCCAGGCCATGGTCATGTTGTCGACGCGTTTGACGGGGTCATCCGTGATGAGCATGGTCGTGTCCATGCGAAACACCTGGTCCATGAAGCTGTCCGCGCCCTCGCGGTGCAAACGTTCACCGATCAGGCCGCTGGTGTAATCGAGACCATGCCAGGCCGGTTCGAGTGCGGTGAGCAGTTCATCATGGGGACGGTCGAAATAATGCTTGCGGAAGCGCTCGAGGTAGTCACCTTGCTCGGCGGCCATGCGCGGGTACCAGAAATAGCCGCCAAAGACCTCGTCGGCACCCTGCCCGCTTTGCACGACCTTGACCTCTTGCGAGACCCGTTCGGAAAGTAAATAGAAGGCCACGGCATCCTGGCCAACCATCGGTTCGGCCATGTGATCGACGGCCTCGGGCAGGCGCGTCAGCACCTGGTCATTCGGGATCAGGAATTTGTGATGCTCGGTACCGTAGCGCGCCACGACCTGGTCAGAGAATTCAAATTCACTGCCCTTCTCTTCAGGCTGGTCTTCGAAGCCGATGGAAAAGGTCTTCAGGTCTTGCTGACCGGCCTCGCAGAGCATGGCCACCAGCAGGCTCGAGTCCAGGCCGCCGGAAAGCAATACGCCGACAGGCACATCGGCGGCCAGGCGACGGCGGTCAACCGCAGTTCGCAGGGCAACGTGGATTGCCTCGACCCATTCCTCTTCTGACATCGCCTGCGCCGGGCGTTGGGCATTCAACGTCCAGTAACGGCGTTGTTGCTTGTTGCCATCGACCTGCATCGACAGGGTCGTGCCCGGCTCCAGCTTGCGGATGCCGCTCAACACGGTGCGCGGTGCGGGTACCACGGCGTGCAGGGTTAGCTGATGATGCAGGGCCACCGCGTCTAGCGAGGTATCGATGCCGCCACTGGCAAGCAACGCCTGCGGGTTGGAGGCGAAGCACAGGCGACCGCGTTGATGTGAATAGTAAAGCGGTTTGATGCCCAGCCGGTCACGGGCCATGAATAACTGCCGGTGCTGCACGTCCCAGATGGCAAAGGCAAACATGCCGTGAAAATGCTCGACACACTGCTCGCCCCACTCGGCATAGCTTTTCAGGATAACTTCACTATCACCGTCACTGACAAAACTGTGCCCGCGCGCGCTCAGCTCGCTACGCAACTCGCGGTAGTTATAAATCGTGCCGTTAAAGACCAGGCGGTTGCCGGTCTCGGTATCGAGCAGTGGCTGGTTGGCGCGTGCCGAGAGATCGATGATCGCCAGGCGACGGTGACCGAGTGCCAGCGGGCCATCGAGGTAATGGTCCCCCGAATCCGGGCCACGTGGCGCCAGCACCTTGAGCATGCGGTCCATCGCCGCCTGCTCCGGATGCGAGCCATCAAAACGTAATTCACCACAAATACCGCACACAAGGACGTTCCTGAAGTTGGATCAAAGAGACATAGAAATCGCTACACCGGCAAACTACGGTGCCACGGACAGTTTCGAAACGACGCGACTGACGCCGTCCACACTACGGGCAATGCGCACGGCGCGATCCACCATATAGCGACTCGCGACCTGCCCGTACAGGGTAACAACATTCTGATAAGTACTCACCTGGATCTGCACACCCTTGAGCACACTGTCAGCCTGGTAATGTGACTTGATTGTCGAGGTGATCGCACCGTCAGCAATGATCCGGTCGTGACTGCGATTGCTGTGCGTGCCCTGATAATCCCCTGACGGCGGGTTACCAACAAGGGCCCCGGCACAGCCGGCCAGTCCCGTTACCATAATAAAACCACTTGCCATGAGTAATTGCCTTAGCATTTTCTGCTTGCCTCCTTCCCCCAGCCGCCGCCGCCGGGCGTGCTGATACAAAGCCTGTCACCAGCCTCGACCTGCAGGCTGACCTTACCGGCCACCGGTTTGTCATTGTACCGGTTTTCGCCGGCCTGCCCGGCCCCGCCACCCGCCACACCCCAGGCGGAATGCCGCCGCCGCTCGGTAAGCAGTGTCACCGATGCCGGGGCCAGAAATTCATATTCACGCACCAGGCCATCACCACCCCGGCGCTGCCCGGCACCACCTGAATTATCCCGGATCGCGTAGCGATTGATACGCAAGGGGTAGTGCATTTCCAGCACCTCGATGGGCGTGTTCAGGGTATTGGTCATATGAGTTTGCACCGCACTCAGGCCCCCGCCCTCTGCACCGGCGCCCATGCCACCGCCGAGGGTTTCGTAATAATCCCAGGAGCGCGCGCCGCGCGCGCCCATGGCAACATTATTCATGCTGCCGTGACTGGCGGCGGGGATGCGCTGCGGGATCGCCTGTGCCAGCGCGCCCATGACCACGTCAACCACGCGCGTGCTGGTCTCGACATTACCGGCGGCGACAGCGGCCGGGCGCTTCGCATTCAGCAAACAACCCTCCGGCGCGCTGAACCGGATGCTGCGAAACGTGCCGGCACACGCCGGGGTATGCGCCGGCATCAGGCAACGGAAGACGTAATAGACGCCTGCGGCAGCCACCGACAGGGGACAGTTGATATTGCCGGGGGTCTGCGCGACCGTGCCGCTAAAATCCACCGCGATATTGTCACCGCTGACAGTAACCGTCGCCACGATCGGCAAATCGAAATGGCCAAGGCCATCATCATCCATCACATCCTCGAAGCGGTATTCCCCATCGGGGATGTCGCGCAAGGCCGTGCGCGCCAGGCGCTCGGCATAATCATTCAGTTCCAGCAGGCCCTGCGCGAAGGCCTCACGCCCCAGAGCCGTGACGAGTGACTGCAGGCGGGTCAGACCGGCCTGGTTGGCGCTGATCTGGGCGGCAAAATCCCCGCGCGCCTGTTGCTCGTGCTGCAAGTGGCTGATGATGTGGGTAAACATGGCCTCGTCAATCGCACCGCCGCGGAGCAGTTTCGACGGCGGGATGATAAGCCCCTCTTCCTGCAGGCAATGACTGATGGGCATCGAGCCCGGCGAGTCAGCACCGATATCGGCATGGTGGGCACGGTTGACGACAAAGGCGAGCAGCTGTTCGTCCAGAAACAGCGGTGCTATCAGGGTCACATCGGGTAAGTGGGTGCCGCCGAAATAGGGATCATTGAGCACCACCATGTCACCGCGATGCCACTCCACCTCGCGCACGATATCACGCATGGCATAGGCCATACTGCCAAGGTGTACCGGGATGTGTGCCGCCTGCGCGCACAATTCACCCCCGGCATCGAACACGGCGCAGGAAAAATCCAGGCGGTCCTTAATATTCGGTGAAAACGCCGCGCATTGCAGGCGTGCCCCCATTTCCTCGCAAACGGCTTCAATACGGCTGGCAAACAGTGTCAGATCAACGGCGTTCATGCGGGCGGAGTTTAGCAGAGCTGCACCCGGCCAGGACATAAATCATGGGCGCATATTGCATTCAGTCCCGGCTTGCTTATAATGGCCCACTAATTTGCTAAGTTATTCAATAAGAAAGGGGATCACATCATGAATCCATTAAAATCTGTCCCGGGGACTATCATCTCGGGTGTAATCTTGGCCCTCATTATGGCCTTCGTTATGAAAGGTGAAACCTCCAACCCCGTTGAGTGGACCGTCTGGTTCCATGTTGTTGTCGGTGTCCTCTGGATTGGCCTGCTCTACTACTTCAACTTCGTACAGGTTCCCGGCGTTGGTCAGGCCCTGGCTGACAAGGAGCCCGGTCCGGCTGCCATCAACAAATATATCGCACCGCGCGCCCTGGCCTGGTTCCGCTGGGCGGCCCTGCTGACCTGGCTGTCTGGTGCCGCGGCCCTGTGGAAACTGGGCATTCTGCATGCTGCCTTTACCCTGCAAGACCATGCCGCCGTTATCGGCGTCGGTGCCTGGCTGGGTACCATCATGCTCCTGAACGTCTGGGGCATCATCTGGCCTTGCCAGAAACGCATCCTCGGCATGAAGGAGGCAACACCCGAGAAAATTGCCAAGTGCAAGGTCTGGGCCCTGATGGCCTCACGCACCAATACCGTGTTGTCGATCCCGATGCTGCTGGCCATGACCGCCAGCACCTTCCACAATGGTGGTATGCCGCTGTAAGACCGCTGGCAGGTAATCAAGGCGAAACCCGGTGCCGAGGCACCGGGTTTTGTTTTTTAGAGCTCGCATTAAATATCTTGATTTATAGTTATTTAGGTTTAGAATTCAGTCTCTATTGATGGCGGTACCCTTGCGGGGCTGCCTTTTTTGTTTTCTACGGACAAGCTGATGATCGATGCACTCATGAACACCTATGCCCGCCTGCCGGTGAACTTTACCCATGGCGAAGGCGCCTGGCTGTGGGACAGCGAAGGCCACAAATATCTCGACGCCCTTGGCGGGATCGCCGTATGCGGCCTTGGCCATGCCCACCCGGCTGTAACCAAGGCAATTTGCGACCAGGCGGCCACCCTCGTGCATACCTCGAACCTGTATGGCATCGAGGCGCAAAACCTGCTGGCGGAGAAACTCACGGCACTCGCCGGCATGCAGAGCGTGTTCTTCAGTAACTCGGGGGCCGAGGCCAACGAGGCCGCGATCAAGATCGCCCGCCTGTATGGCCACAAGAAAGGGATTGCCAAACCGAATATCATTGTCGCCGATGGCAGTTTCCATGGCCGGACCATGGCCACCCTGTCGGCCACGGGCAACCGCAAGGTACAGGCCGGCTTCGAGCCACTGGTGCAGGGCTTCATCCGTGTGCCATATAACGACCTCGAGGCCATCCGCACCGTGGCCAAAAACACCGATGGTGTGGTCGCCGTGCTGGTCGAACCCGTGCAGGGCGAAGGCGGCATCAATATCCCTGCCGCCGATTACCTGGATGGCCTGCGCGCCCTCTGCGATGAAAACGACTGGCTGTTGATGCTCGATGAAATCCAGACAGGCATGGGCCGGTCCGGCAAATGGTTTGCCTTCCAGCACAGCAACAGCCAGCCGGATGTCATGACCCTGGCCAAGGCACTCGGTAACGGCGTCCCTATCGGTGCCTGTCTCGCCGCCGGCAAGGCCGCCGACCTCTTCCAGCCGGGCAACCACGGCTCGACCTTTGGCGGCAACCCGCTTGCCTGCCGCGCGGCAATCGCCGTGATCGACAGCATGGAAGAGCAGAGACTGGTGGAACGCGCCCATGTTCTCAGCCAGAAACTCGTTGCCGGTTTCAAGGCACGCCTGGCTGAAAACCCGCATATCGCGGATATCCGCGCCTGCGGTCTGCTGCTCGGTATCGAACTTGATATGCCCTGTGCGGCACTGGTCCGCGAGGCCCTGGCTGACGGCCTGCTGATCAACGTGACCGCGGAGAAGGTCGTGCGCCTGCTGCCGCCGCTTATCATCAGCGATGCCGAAGCCGACATCATCGTAGACAAGGTCAGCAGCCTGGTGGAGGCCTTTGTCGCTGATACCCCGGCCAGCGCCCGGGCCTAAGGATATCTATCATGGCAGTTAGACATTTTTTGACCCTGCTGGATCTTGACCCCCTTGAGGCACAGGCGCTGATTGATCGCGCTATCCATCTGAAACGCCAGCACAAGATCGGCGATGTTATATACGAGCCGCTAAAAAACAAGGTGCTCGGCATGGTGTTTGAGAAATCCTCGACCCGCACCCGCGTCTCATTTGAAACCGGCATGGCGCACTTTGGTGGGCAGGCGATCTTCCTCTCCCCCCGCGATACCCAGCTTGGCCGCGGTGAGCCGATTGAAGACAGCGCACGGGTACTGTCGCGCATGGTCGATATCATCATGATCCGCACGTTCGAGCATGAAAAGATCGAACGCTTCGCCGAATATTCACAGGTTCCGGTGATCAACGCCCTGACCGACAGCTATCACCCCTGCCAGCTGCTCGCCGATATACAGACCTATGTCGAGCATCGCGGCAGCATCGCCGGCAAGACCGTGACCTATATCGGGGACGGCAACAACATGTGCCACTCCTATATCAATGCCGCGCGCCTGTTTGACTTCAAACTCCGCGTTGCCTGCCCGCAAGGCTATGCACCGGATGCCGAAATCGTGGCGCCTGCCGCTGACCGTGTTGAGGTTCTGCGTGACCCGCTGACCGCCAGTGAAGGTGCTGACCTGGTGGTCACCGACGTCTGGGCCAGCATGGGCCAGGAAGACGAATCGGCTGGTCGGGCCCGGGCCTTTGACAATTACCAGGTCAATGCCGAAGTCATGGCACAGGCCAATGACGATGCCCTGTTTATGCATTGCCTGCCCGCCCACCGTGGCGAGGAAGTGACCGCGGATGTCATCGATGGCCCGCAGAGCGTGGTCTGGGATGAGGCGGAAAATCGCCTGCATGCACAAAAGGCCCTGCTCGAATTCCTGATGCGTTAAGGCGGCGTTTAACACCATCGCTTAAAGCCTCTATACTGAACGCATGACATCACTTCTCGAACTTAAAGACATCGAATGCCGCTACGAAGATCGCCCGGCGGTGAGCGGCCTGTCTATGCATGTCAACGAAGGCAGTATCATCTGCCTGCTCGGCCCGAGCGGCTGCGGCAAGACCACCGTATTGCGCGCTATCGCCGGCTTTGAACCCATTTACAACGGACAAATCATTCTTGGCGGCAAGGTAATCGCCTCGCCGACCTCATCGTTGCCGCCACACAAGCGAAACATCGGCATGGTCTTCCAGGATTATGCCCTGTTCCCGCACATGACCGTCTGCCAGAACGTCAGCTTTGGTCTGCGTGGCCTCTCCAGGCTCGCCATGAAGACTATCGCCGAGGATATCCTCGGGGTCGTCGGCCTGGCTGGCTTCGGCGATCGTTACCCGCACGAGCTTTCCGGCGGCCAGCAACAGCGCGTCGCCCTGGCGCGCGCACTGGCCCCCAATCCCGACATCATTCTGCTCGATGAGCCCTTCTCCAATCTTGATATCGACTTGCGTGAACGCCTGAGTCTCGAGGTGCGCACGATTCTCAAGGGCCAGGGCATTACCGGCATCCTCGTCACCCATGACCAGAACGAGGCGTTTGCCATCGGTGATCAGATCGGCGTCATGTACGAAGGTCGTATCATGCAATGGGATACGCCTTACAATCTTTATCACGATCCGGCGAATCGATTTGTAGCCGACTTTATCGGTCAGGGCGTATTCCTGCCCGGCGAACTGATTGCCCCGGACACCATCAAGACCGAGGTGGGCAGCATCACGGGCGATCGCGCCTACGAGTGGCCGCAAGGCAGCAAGGTGGACCTGCTGCTGCGCCCCGATGATATTCTCCCTGACAGTGACAGTCACCTGATCGCCAGGGTCATCAACAAGGCCTTCAAGGGTGCCGAGATCATGTATACCCTGCAACTACCGACCGGCCGTCGTATTCTCTCCATGTTCCCGAGTCACCATGACCATAACCTGGGAGATGACGTGGCGATTCGTATCGACGCCCCGCACATGGTGGCCTTTCCGCACGAGGCCTGATCCGTCCTCAAGGTTACGTTAAACTGTGAAGAACAGCACTCTTTGAGAGTCTCATCTGCGATTAAAATACCCCTGTAAAAACAGTAACCCGGGCATTCGGGAGGCCTATCCGTGAACAAGTGGTTAATCAGCTTTATTCTTTTTCTGGCGAGTGCAGCCGTTCTTGCCGACACCCGCTATGTGTCCGATGAACTTACCATTACTGTGCGCAGCGGCCCGAGCAATCAGCACCAGATCGTTAAAATGATACGTTCCGGTGCCAGGCTCAATGTCATCGAGGAAGTTGTCAACAACGGTAAACAATATGCCCGTGTTCAGGCCGGGGAAATGAAAGGCTGGGTACTGTCGCAATACCTGACGCCTACGCCGATAGCCCGTGACCAGCTTGAGGCCGCGCAAGACAAAACCGGGAAATACCGCGCCGAGAATGCCAGCCTGAAAAAACAGCTTGCCGATCAACAACAGGCCCGTATCGAAGTGGAAAAGCAACGCGAGCAATTCAGGCAGCGCGCAGAACAAACGGCGCAGGAACTGAAAAGCCTCAAGCAGGCTTCGGCGCGCCCACTCGAACTCGCCAGGAATAATGAACAATTGCGGCAAGAACTCGCCACACACCTGAGTGAAGTCCAGCTACTCCGCCAGGAGAATGCCGATCTCAAAAGCCGCGACGAACGCGAATGGTTTATCGCCGGCGCCGCCATCGTGCTAATCAGCATTATCTTCGGTATCCTGCTAACCCGCATCCGCTGGCAGAAACGTTCAAGCTGGGGCGGGGGGTCTTTGTGATTGATGATCGAGGATTGATGAATGATGATCTTTTAAAAGCCCAACGCAGAGGCGCGAAGGCGCAGAGAACGCAAAGTAGCTGTAGGTCGGATTAGCGCTAGCGTAACCCGACAGATTTTTCTTAAGAGCTTTAAATATTAAGAAGCCTTTTAAAAAAACCTGTCGGATTACGTCGTTATCACTCCTAATCCGACCTTGTATCTCTCTCGATAGGCTGTTTAGCTATCAGCGTATCAGGGTGTGTGATGAATGTGTATC